>JAJAYR010000407.1 GCA_026786155.1 Pyrinomonadaceae bacterium | reverse complement strand
GGTCCGAACCACGTGATGACCGTCTTGAATTCGGAAATCAGGATTCAGAGTAAAACCGGCGCCGTTATCAGCACGATGACGCTCAACGCTTTTTGGGCGGGCGTCGAACCGGCGGGCGGCGGCGGCGTTTTCGACCCGAAAGTTTTATACGACCAAATTAATGGACGCTGGATTTTTACAGCGGTTTCCGACGCGCAATCAGCGAACTCCGCTTTTTTAATCGCCGCCACTCCCGGCAATGACCCGACCGCCGTCTGGAACAGATTTGCTGTCGATTATGACAGCACCGATGTCAATTGGGGCGATTATCCGAGTTTCGGCTTTAACAAGGATTTGGTTGCCGTCAATCTCAACAGTTTCACCATCTCGGGTAATAGTTTTACCGGAACGCGAACCTTCATTCTTCGCAAATCCACGCTCTACGCCGCCGTGCCGACTATCACCGGCACTACCTTTAATAACGGAACGGCATTCGGTTTTACCATCGTTCCGGCAATTACGCACGACAACGCGCTGGCGACGTTATATTTTCTGGCTGACCGAACCGCCGCCGGTTTTCCGGGACAATTACAGCTTTACACGGCGACGACGACCGGCGCGGCGGAAACTTTCACCGCGTCCGCCATAACGCCGACCGGCACGGCTTGGAATTTCAACAGCCCGACCGATTTCGCGCTTCAGAGCGGTGTGGCGCGGGGCATTATGAACAACGACAGCCGGATTCAAAACGTGGTTTATCGCAACGGCAGTTTGTGGACGGCGCACACGGCTTTTTTCCCGACCGGCACACCGACGCGCAGCACGGTGCAGTGGTGGCAAATCAATCCGGCATCGAATACGCCCGTTCAACTCGGCAGAGTCGAAGACACCACGCCGCCCAATCTCGGCGGAACCGCCGTGATATTCTATGCCTTTCCGAGCATTGCCGTTAATCAAAACAGCAGCGTTCTCATCGGATATTCACGATTTTCTTCGCTGCAATTCGCCAGCGCGAATTATTCGTTTCGCTCGGCGGGCGACCCGCTCAACACGATGCGTGACGACACCGTGCTGAAAGCGGGCGAAGATTGTTACAACAAAGACTTCGGCGGCGGAAGAAACCGCTGGGGCGATTACAGCAGCACGGTGATTGACCCGTCCGACGATTCTTCGTTCTGGACGATTCAGGAATACGCCGCGCCGCGTGTCGGCGCACTCTGCACAACGGCGAACAGCGGTCGCTGGGCGACGTGGTGGGGCAAAATCCTGGCTCCGACAGCGGCGTTAACGCCGGTCGGCGGGCGAGTGATGACGGCTCACAAGCGGAGCATCAACGGTGTTCGGTTAACTTTCACCAACCAGCAGGGCATCGGGCGCACCGTCAGAACCAATCCGGCGGGTTATTACCGTTTGGACGACCTCGCCGCCGGAGAAACTTATATCGTCAGCCTGTATCACAAAAGCTATCGTTTTGAAACGCAGGTTTTTTCATTAAACGAAGAACTGACCGAGTTTAATTTCGTCGCTTTGCCGTAAAGCGCGTAAAACTTCGATTCTCCAAAGCCGTCGCTCATACCGACGGCTTTTTGTTTTGAAACGTAGTTTGCAATTATCGCGTATAAAACCGAAAATCTTTATATCATCACTATTTCAAAGGAGAAAATTTAATGTTCGTTCGTCTTTTTTTTGTCATCGCTTTAATTGCGATGCTGCCGTCTTTTGTTTTCGCTCAATCGAAATCGAAACCGTCGGACAAGTTCCGCCAACTCGAAGAAATTCTGCCGACTCCGAACGAGCAGCGGACGGCTTCGGGTGCGCCGGGCAATAAGTATTGGCAGCAACGCGCCGATTATGTGATTGATGTCGAATTAGACGACGTGAATCAGAGAATTATCGGTAAAGAAACCGTAACTTATAAAAATCTGTCGCCCGATTCCTTGAATTATATCTGGCTGCAAATTGACCAGAACATTTTCGCCAAAGATTCCGACACGCAGACGACGCGCACCGCTCCGGCGATTGAGGATAATGTGCCGCTCAATCAAATCGAGCAGCTTGTCGCCCGCACTTACGACGGGAAAGTGACGGTTTCCAACGTCCGCGACGCGAAGGGCAGTCCGCTGAGAAATACTTTGGTGAAAACGATGATGCGGATTGATTTGCCCGCGCCGCTCGCGCCCGGCGGAACTTTCGTTTTTTCGCTTGACTGGAATTATACGATTAATGACGGCGCGATTTTCGGCGGGCGGACAAGTTTCGAGCGTTTCGCCCGCGACAACAATTATATTTACACTATCGCGCAATGGTTTCCGCGAATGGCGGCGTATAACGACGTTTCCGGCTGGCAGCACAAACAGTATTTGGGCAGCGGCGAATTTACGCTCGAATTCGGCGATTATCTCGTTAGAATCACCACGCCCGACGACCACGTGGTAACGGCGACCGGCGTTTTACAGAATCCGGCGCAAACTTTGAAACCCGTTTGGATTCAGCGTTTGAAGCAAGCCGAAACCGCCAGAGAGCCGATAAAAATCGTGACCAACGAAGAAGCCAAAACGAACGAAGCGGGCAAACCGACGGGCAAAAAGACCTGGATTTTCAAAGCCGACAACGTGCGCGATTTCGCATTTGCTTCGTCGCGCAAATTCGTCTGGGACGCGCAGGGTCATAACGTCGGCGGCAATAAAGTTACGGCGCAGTCGTTTTATACGAACGAAGCGAGTCCGCTGTGGGACAAGTTTTCGACGCACGCGATTATTCACACTTTGAATGTTTATTCGCGCTACTCGTTTGATTATCCGTATCCGATTGCCACTTCGGTCAGCAATCGTTATGTCGGCGGAATGGAATATCCGATGATTTGCTTTAACGGTCCGCGCCCGAATCCTGACGGGACGTATTCGGCGCAGGCGAAATACGGTTTAATCGGGGTCGTCATTCACGAAGTCGGGCATAATTATTTTCCGATGATTGTTAATTCCGACGAGCGGCAATGGACTTGGATGGACGAAGGTTTGAACACTTTTCTGCAATATCTGGCGGAACAGGAATGGGAAAAAAACTACCCGTCCAGACGCGGCGAACCGCAGAACATCACCGATTATATGACTTCGGAAAATCAAGTTCCGATTATGACCAACTCCGAATCGCTGTTGCAGTTCGGACCGAACGCCTACGCGAAACCGGCGACCGGCTTGAACATTCTGCGCGAAACGATTTTAGGGCGCGAGAATTTCGATTTCGCGTTCAAACAATACGCGCAGCGTTGGAAATTTAAACGCCCGATGCCCGCCGATTTTTTCCGTTCAATGGAAGACGCTTCCGGCACGGATTTGGATTGGTTCTGGCGCGGCTGGTTTTACACGACCGACCACACCGACATTTCCATCGAAAACGTCAAACTTTTTCAGATAAACACCCAAAATCCTGATACGGAAAAAGGCTTGCTTCGTCAGCAATCCGACGCAAAGCCGAAAACCTTGTCGCAGCAGCGCAACGAATCGCTGCCGAAACGGGTTGACCAATATCCGAGTTTGAAGGATTTATACAACGACGTTGACCGATTCAAAATCACCGAAGAAGACCGTCAGACTTTTCAAAATTACATTGCCGGTTTGGAAGAAAAGGACAAAGCGATTATCAACGGCAATTATTATTTCTACGTCGTTGAATTGAAAAACGTCGGCGGTTTGGTGATGCCTTTAATTTTCAAAGTCGAATACGCCGACGGCACGAGCGAAGAAATTCGCGTTCCGG
>JAJAYR010000406.1 GCA_026786155.1 Pyrinomonadaceae bacterium | reverse complement strand
GGCTTAAACTCGCATCCCGATTTTGCGATTCGCGCCGCCGCCAACATCGCCGAACTGACGAAACTGCCGTTTAAATCGCACCCGAATAAATTCGCGGCTTTATCGGCGCACGACGAAATCGTTTTCGCGTCCGGCGCACTCAAAACTCTGGCTTGCAGCTTGATGAAAATCGCCAATGATATTCGCTGGCTGGCATCGGGTCCACGCTGCGGAATCGGCGAAATCACGATCCCTGAAAACGAGCCGGGAAGTTCGATAATGCCGGGCAAAGTCAATCCGACGCAATCCGAAGCGATGACGATGGTCGCCGCGCAGGTTTTGGGCAACGACGTCTGCATCGGTTTCGCCGGTTCGCAGGGAAACTTTGAATTGAATGTTTTCAAACCCGTGATGATTCACAATTTTCTGCATTCAGTTCGATTATTAAACGATGCCTGTCGCGGTTTCGTCGAATTCTGCGTTTCGGGAATCGAGTTGAATCGCCCGCAGATTGACAAATACCTGAACGAATCCTTGATGTTGGTGACGGCTTTGAACGAATACGTCGGTTACGACAACGCTTCAAAAATTGCGAAGAACGCGCATAAAAAGGGAAGTTCTTTGAAGGAATCGGCGATTGAATTAGGTTTGCTGACGGGCGAACAATTCGACGAATACGTCAAACCCGAAGCAATGACGCACCCGTAAAATTTCAGCGATCCTAAAGTTCCGAGCCCACGCTTCAGCGTGTTCTTCCCGCCAGCGAAGCGCGGCGGGGACAAACTGAAGTTTGGACTCTGAACTTTAGAAGAATACGCCGAACGGTTTCAGTAAATATCCCAATCTTTGCCGTAATCGAGAATTGGATATTCGTTCCAGATTTTCAGCGTCTCGGCTTTGCCGTGTTTCTCCAAAAAGTTTATCGCGCTCGAAAAAGCCCAGTCCTGCCATTTTTCGACGTAACCGTGTTTGACCGAATTATGATGAATATAATTAACGCTTGCCCAGAAATGTCGGTTCGATTTCATTTCGCGGTCGAAGAAATTAAACCAGATTTGTCTGACCTGGGCTTGGTCTTCCTTATTCCAAAATCTCGCCGAACGTCCGTGGAATTGACCGATTTCACGGCGTAAAAACTTGATGTTGTCGGTTCTGACTAAAATGTGATAATGATTCGGCAAGATGCACCACGCGAAAATTTCGGCATCGGCTTTTCGGCAGATTTCCAAAATTTCTTTTTCACATTCCGCCATTCTCTCCGCCGACACGCCAATAATATGCGCGTGTTCGTAACAGGCGGCGGTGATAATAAAAGTTACGAATCCGACGAACTCCAGATGCGGCGGCGAATGCCACGCCAAACCGCGACCTTTGCGAATTGCCAAAACCTCAGCGCGTTCTTCATCAGACATTTTACGCCAGTCATACATAAATTCTCTTTTGTTCAAAGTCCACGCTTTCGGCGTGTTTTCCTAAAGTTCAGAGTCCACGCTTCAGCGTGTTCTTCCCGCCGCGCTTCGCTGGCGGGAAGAGCAAACTGAAGTTTGGACTCTGAACTTTAGGAACAAACTGAAGTTTGAATTTTGAACGATTTTAATTTAATTATTCCGCAGTTTTTTCCAGAGTTCTTTGACGATTTTTTCCTGCATATTTTCGTCGGCGGTGAAGGTGGCGGCTTCGGTGCAGAACAATTCGTTGACCCTTTCAGATTCCTTTTCGTTTTTTCGTATCGCGGCGGCGCAGATTTCCGGCGCGAGCGGGATTTTTACTGCGCCGTGCAAGGCTAAATCGGCGAGAGTTTTGACGAAAACGCTGCGCTCGACGCTGCCGAGTGAAACGAAAATTTCGCCGATGTTCACGCCGTCGTCGTGCAAAAGGCTTTTCGCCGCGATTTTGGCTCTGCCAATCGGCAAATCAATCGTTTCGGTTTTCGCGCCTTGAGGGACAAAATCGAGCGGTGAAAAAGATTTCGGTTGCGGCGCAAGTTCCGTCCAGATTTCTTCGGCGATGCCGTGCGCGGTTTGTTTGCCTTTGCTTGCCGACGCGCTGCGAAACTTCTGCATTTTCTTTTCGGCGACGCGGATTTGCCGGTAAAGTTTGGTTATTTCATAGTAAAGCTCGTCGCGCAGATTTTTTCGTTCCGCCGCATCCGTAATTCCGACGAGTTCCAAAACAGCATTGTCCAACTGCTGCCGGTCGGCGAGCGCGAGTTCGCCCGTCCAATTTACTTCATCGGTCGAATCAACGTCAACCAGCGGCAAGGCTTTTCGCTTTCGCATCGAATCGAAAGCGACGATTATTTTCTTTGAAGTTTCCGGCGAAGCGTTTTGCGGATTCGGAACGGACATCATTAACGCTGAATAAACATCAAGTTGAAGACTTCCTTCTGCGCCGTGCAATCTTCCGAAAAATTGTTTAGATAAAGCAACAAGCGTTGAATTGAGAATTGCACACAACTCCGCTGAAAAATCATCAGCCGTATAAACCGAAAGTAAACTTGAATTATTTAATAACAGTTCGGAATTTAAACTTATGATATGGCGATACTGTTGTAATTTCGGGAGAATTATCTGCGCCGGTCTTTCGTGAGTTAAGTCATACCATTCTTTTTCCGTTGAAATCCTATTTGCTATCGTTGTTCTTTCATAAAACTTT
Source organism: Pyrinomonadaceae bacterium (assembly GCA_026786155.1). Taxonomy (GTDB): domain Bacteria; phylum Acidobacteriota; class Blastocatellia; order Pyrinomonadales; family Pyrinomonadaceae. Next base: position 1,372 of record JAJAYR010000406.1, on the reverse strand, counting down.
TCTCGTTCACCCCATTTAATATATTTCAAAATGTGCTTGCCTTTGAGTTCGTCTTTGCTTTCAGAAACTAAAATTATATTTCTTGAAAGTTCTTCAGATTTGATTTCAAATGAATCAATTTCCATTAAACTGTGAATTTCAGGCTCTAAATATTCCGCTTCAATCAAATGCTGCTATTTATCGCCCGCGTGAACGATGCGGATTTTCCCTGTCTCCTTTTTCGTGATGCCGTAACGGTCTTTGAAATCTTTATCGCTCAAATTTTCCGCCAGCTTTTCCGCCGTCACATCACGCGGAAAGAAAAACGCATCGCAGCCGCTGGTTACGCCGCGCTTGACATCGGCGATTTGTCCGAGCGGAACAAATGCCGCGCCGCCGCGCTTTAAGAGTTTGGAAAAGATTTCCGGCTCGCGCAGATAAATTCCCCATTTGTAGCCTTTATATTCGGCTCGAATGTCGGAACCGCCAGCGTTAGCGGGTGATTTTGCCGTTGATTCGGATGCGTGTCGGCGAGCATTTGACCCGCCCGCTGACGCAGGCGGTTCTGACAAGATTTGCAGCGACGGTTGTTCGGCGTTGCCGAGAAAGTTCGTCTGCACGGCTTTGACTGTCAAAACCGTTTTCTCTTTCGCCAAATTCTCTGTGTTCTCTGTGTTCTCTGTGGCAAAATCTTCTTCGTCCGGCACGTCGAAACTCAAACAACCGGCTTTGAAAAGTTCGGCTTGATTCACGACGCGAACGCGCCACGTTTCGTTTTCTTCTTCTTCGGTTAAGTCTTCAATCTTTTGACGAATATCTTCAAAAGTCGCCCGCCGCGCATCTTCATCGCCTTTGGAATACTGAACAAAATCGGCAATCGGCTGTTTGAGCCAGACGAATTTCACGTTGTTCCGGTCGCGCTTTTCGGCATCCGGCTGTTTCCGCAGAATCGTCGCGGCGGTCGTTACTCTCGCGCCCGTGAACCACGGCTCGCAGTTCGATTCAAAAACGGCGATGATTTCAAAATTCTCAAGGAGAAATTTCTGCAAGTCGAATCCGTAAGAAGTATCGAGCCAGTTGGAACTCGTCAGAAGTCCGATGTAGCCGTCATCTTCAAGCAGCGCGAAACCGTGCGTAAAAAAATAACAGAGAACGTCGCTTCTGCCGGAAAGCTCCGCGTCGGGCGCGTCCCGGCGAGCGATTTCCTGCAACTGAGTTTTATAATTTTTGCCGTAGTATTCGTTAATCTTTTCCTGTCTGATATACGGCGGATTCCCGACAATCGCGTCCATTTTCGGCAGCGGCTGAAAACTCGCGCCCGACTCGTTCGGCACGTTTAAAAGTTTGTCGCCGAGCTTTGTTTTCAAAAAATCCTTTCTGGCAATCAACGGAT
>JAJAYR010000405.1 GCA_026786155.1 Pyrinomonadaceae bacterium | reverse complement strand
GGGTTATGCGAAACCTCAGAAGCGATGGTTTATGCGGCAATGATTCGCTTGATGCTCGCTCGTTTGGACTCTTGAATGACTTTTCAGACACGCTCTGAGCGCAAGTGGAAGCCGTACGCTCACGCTTGCGCGTTCTGACAGACGCACCAACTAAAATGAAACTTGCCGCCGCTTCCCATCAAAAACTCGAAGCATTTTTTCGTGAGTATCTCGACGACGAAAATTTTCGGCTGCCCGTAATTTATTTCTACGCCGGACGATTCACCGGCATTTTGACCGATCTAATCGGCGTTCACGGCATCACCTTCGGCAAACGCATTTTTATCAAACCGCGATTCGTTTCACTCGATAAAAACAATTTGCCGCAATTGCCCGCCGACCTCACCGCGCACGAAATCGCGCACGTTCTGCAATACGAACGCGAAGGTTTTATCAAGTTTTTCTATAAATATCTGTCGGATTATCGAAGAAATCTGCGGAAGTTCGAGAAACGCGACGTTTATTCGCGTCAGCAAGCCTATCTTGAAATCCCTTTTGAAATCGAAGCCCGCTGCGCCGCCGCGCAGTTTGTCGAATGGAGGAAGTTAAGGGATGGTGTAAGAAGGGATGAGGGATGATGGATGAGTAAGATTTGGCTTTAATTCATCCCTCATCCCTCATCCCTTCTTACACCGCCGCCATCAGCGATTCGGTCAATTGATTGGCGGCGTATTCGACGTTGGCATAGACGGCTTGCATTTCGTCGTTGTTGTTTAATTTCAAACCTTCTTCGGCTTGCTCCAAAATTGTTTTGATAGCTTCTTTTTGGGCGGGCGCGACCGATGAACCGAATTCGGCTAAGGCTCGCTGCGTATTTTTTATCAGCGAATCGAGCCGGTTTTTCAAAATAATCAAATCTTTGGTCGAACGATCTTTTTCGACCGAGTATTCGGCTTCCATAATCAGCCGTTCGATTTCGTCCGGCGCGAGTCCCGACGACGGCGTAATCTGCATCGCCTGTTCAAAGCCGGTCATTTTATCCTTCGCCGAAACATTGACGATACCGTTCGCGTCAACTTCAAACGACACGTCCACCTGCGGAATGCCGCGCGGCGCGGGCGGCAGCCCGATGAGTTCAAACTTGCCGAGACTGCGGTTGCCGCTGGAAACTTCGCGTTCGCCCTGCAAAATATGGATTTCCACCGACGGTTGATTGTCCACGACGGTCGTAAAAGTCATCGTATTTTTCAGCGGAATCGTCGAGTTACGCGCAATCAATTTGACGAACAAACCGCCGCGCGTTTCCAGTCCCAGACTAAGCGGCAAAACGTCGAGCAAAACGATTTCCTTGACATCGCCCGTTAAAACGCCGCCCTGAATCGCCGCGCCCATCGCCACGACTTCATCGGGATTGATTTCCGACGACGGCGGTTTGCCGAAAACTTCCGTCACGGTGCGTGAGATAACCGGCGAACGGGTTTGACCGCCGACGAGAATCACTTTGTCAATATCCGACGGCTGAAGTTTCGCGTCCCACAACGCTTTCTGGCATGGTTCGACCGTCTGCTCGACCAAATCCTGCACGAGTTCTTCAAATTTGGCGCGGGTCAAAACCATATTGATATGTTTCGGACCCGAAGCGTCCGCCGCGATGAACGGCAGATTGACGGTTGTTTCGGTAACGCTCGAAAGCTCGCATTTGGCGCGTTCCGCCGCTTCCTTCAAACGCTGCAGAGCCAATCTGTCCTGCCTCAAATCAATATCGTTTTCCGCTTTGAATTGGCTGACCAGCCAGCCGATAATCCGCTGGTCGAAATCTTCGCCGCCAAGAAACGTATTGCCCGAAGTCGAAAGAACCTCGAAAACGCCGTCGTTGATTTCCAGAATCGAAATATCGAACGTGCCGCCGCCCAGATCATAAACGACGACGCGCTCCGATTTATTTTTATCGAAACCGTAAGCCAACGCCGCCGCCGTCGGTTCATTGATAATACGTTCGACCGTCAAACCGGCGATTTTTCCCGCGTCGCGCGTCGCCTGCCGCTGCGCGTCGTCGAAATAAGCCGGAACGGTGATAATCGCTTCGGTAACGGTGTCGCCCAGAAATTCTTCCGCCGCCAGTTTCAGCCGCTGAAGGAGAATCGCGGAGATTTCCGGCGGGCTGTAATTGCGGTCAAGCACCCGAATATGCGCGTCGCCGTTCGGTGCTTCGACAATGTCGAACGGCACGGTTTCGCGCATTTTGTTGACTTCGGGCGAATTAAATTTGCGCCCGATGAGCCGTTTGACGGCATACAAAGTGTTCGTCGGATTGGTCACGGCTTGCCGTTTGGCGATTTGTCCGACCAGCCGCTCGTCTTTTTCCGTAAAGCCGATGACCGACGGCGTAGTTCTGCCGCCTTCTTTGTTAGAGATAATTTGCACCGTGCCGCCTTCCAAAACGGAAACGCAGCAGTTGGTCGTGCCTAAATCAATGCCAATAACTTTGCTCATATTTTAAAATCCTTAGGTCGCGGGTATTTGGTAGTTTCTTGTGATTTATTCGGAGTCGGTGAGATTTTCTTCGGAAAGCGTCAGAGTTTCGGGCAGTTTGCCGGTGTTGGAGGAAACGGAAACTTTGACCATTGACGGGCGAATTACTTTATCGCCAATCCGGTAGCCGCGCTGAAGTTCCGCCGTTACCGTGTTCGACGCGATTTCGTCGGTTACTTCGGTGGCGACGGCTTCGTGCAGATGCGGGTCGAAACTTTCGCCGACGGCGACAATCGGCTGAACGCCCATTTCCGCCAAAATTTCGTTTAACTGCTGGCTGACCAACTCGATTCCTTCAAAAAATTGCTGAAACTCCGTCGTCTTTTCATCCGAAATAGTTTTGGTCGAGTCCAACGCCCGATTCATATTGTCCAAAACCGGCAGCATTTGAAACGCCAGACTGCCCAATTGATTGCGGAATGTTTCGGAGCGTTCGCGTTCGGTGCGGCTTTTGTAATTATCGAAATCGGTATGCCGCCGCCGCGCGTTTTCAAACACTTCCGCCCGCTCGTTTTCCGTGCGGATAAGCTGAATTTGCAGTTTTGAAATTTCATTTCGCAAATTTAAAAGCTCGATTTGGCTCGGCAAATTTTCCGGCGGTGCGGCGGGCGGCGATAAAATTTCAGGTCTTTCAGATTCGACCGGAGACAAATCGAGTTGCGTGATTGCCTTTGCATCTCTACCGTCGTCATCATCTTCGTCAAATTCGATGATTAATTCCGACGAAATATCGAGGTCTCTTTCCTTCGCTTCGAGCTGCCGGAAAAACTCGTCAATCGAAAGCGTCTGAGGGGTTTCCGTTTCTTCGGAAACGTCCGTTAAATTGTGTAAATCTGAATTAGAATTCATCTTTAAGTTTAATTGTCGTGTAATTTTTCGATGCCGGATTAGTCCTTCGACATCATTCGTTCGAGAATTCGGGCGACATAGCTGACAATCGAAATCATTCTGGCGTATTCGATTCTGGTCGGACCCAAAACGCTCAAAGTTCCGATGGTGTCGCCGCCGCCGATGCGGTATGGCGCGGTGATGAGCGTGCAGTTCTGAAAAGAGGAAGCCGTGTTTTCGCTGCCGATGATAACCTGCACTCTGCCTTTGATCGAAGGGTCGCGCTCGATGCAGCTCGTTAAAATCTGCACGAGACGAGATTTTTCTTCAATCGTGCGGAGCAATTCCCGCAATCTGTTAAGGTCGGCGAAGTCCGATTTGGTCAGGATATTCGATGCGCCGTCCACATAAACTTCGCCTTGATTGTCCGCTTCGTCTTCGATGCTTTGCGAACAAAGTATCATCGCCGTTTGCAGCAGTTTGTCGAAAAGCGCGGTTTCTTCGTGCATCAATTTGAGGATTTCCGTCCGAATCTGCGCCAAACTTTTGCCGCCGAATTTCGCGTTCAAATAATTTGAAGTGCGGTCGAGCTGTTCGTTCGAGAAAGTTTCGTTCAGCCGGATTATCTTGTTGTGAACGATATTCGGCGCGGAAACCATCACGACGAGAATTCGCTTGTCCGACAAATTGACGAATTCGATATGCTGCAATCTATCTTTCGCCAGCGAAGGCGAAACGACGATGCCGACATTTTGAGAAAGAGCCGAAAGAAGTTGCGAAGTTCTTTCCATTAACCTGTCGGGCGCGGCTGACGAATCGAGTTCGTTCAAGCCGAGTTCTTTATTTATCAAACGCAAATCTTCGTCTGACAACCGCAGAACACCCAGCAAATTATCAACAAAAAAACGATAGCCTTTATCGGTCGGAACTCGTCCGGCGGAAGTGTGCGGCTGTTCGACGAGTCCGAAATCTTCCAAATCGCTCATCACGCCGCGAATCGTCGCCGAACTCAAACCCGAAGCGTTCGCAAATTTTTCGGCGATTATTTTCGAGCCGATTGGCTCGCCCGTTACGAGATGTTCGTTGATGATGGCGGAAAGAATCATCTGTCCGCGGGCGTTCGGTGCAGAGAAAACTTTTTCGGTTGTCGGATTTGGTTCAGAGACAGCCATTTTTCCTCCGTCGAGTTTGAAGTATATCGTCTGAGAACGATATTCTTTAGCTATTAAAACGAATAGCATTTTACAAAGTCATCTGTCAAGATTTATCAGTTAAACTATGACAAACAAAATTTTCCCTGACAACACTTTCTTAATAAAAAAATTCTACGAAGAAGCCTTTCAATGTTTTGACGGCAGCCGCGAGATGCCGGAAATCGCCGTCGAATTTTATCCGTATGTCGGCATCAATCAAACGATTCGCGTCCGGCAAGGCAAAGTTTTCGTGCGTCTGGCGGAACTTTGCAAAGATGCGCCGCTCGAATTTCAGAAGGCTTTAGCTTTTATCTTGACTGCAAAACTTTTGCGAAAAAAAGTGCTGCCGAAAACGACCGAAGTTTATCAGGCGTATATTAAAAGCCGCGAAGTGCAGGCGAAAGC
>JAJAYR010000404.1 GCA_026786155.1 Pyrinomonadaceae bacterium | reverse complement strand
GGATTTGCCGGTTTGCCGATTTGCCGATTTGCCGTTTCCGTCCCGGACGGCTCGACTTTCGGTTGGTTGAAAACGAAAATTAAACTTGCGGCGGCTGTCAAAACCAGTGCTAAACCGGCGATGCCGACTCCGATAAACGTCCGGCGCGGCGTTTTTTGATAGTTATTTGTCTCTTTGGGGATTGGCAAATCGCCGGGCTGAAAATCTACGCTGTCAGCCGGTAATGTCGCGTCAGTTTTGCGGTTCAATCCGGCTGACGAATTTTCTCGCTGTTCTATTTGAACTCCGGCGGTATTGGTTCCTAAATTTTCGTCCGTCGAGCGTGCCGACAATCCGCCGGATTCCGTTTCCGGCACTTCGACCGCCGCCTTCGTCATCACGAATGTTTGCATTGACTGTTCAAAATCCGGGATTCTTTTATCGCTTAAATTTTCCAATTCCTGTCGTAACGCACTTCCGAAATCGGTGATGTTTTGAAAGCGGGCTTCCGGCTTAAACGAAAGAGCCTTTAAAATTACGCTGTCTATCACGGCGGTCAGTTCGGGGCGAATTTCCGAAGGCAGCCGGATTGCCGAATCGCTCTGCATCTGCCACATTTCAATTACCGAATGCGGATTAAACGGCAGTCTTTCGGTGAGCAGTTCATAAACTAAAATCCCGCACGAATAAATATCAGCCGCCGGTGTTTGTTCGAGACTGCCCAAAAGTTGTTCGGGAGCGATATACAAAACCGTCCCGACCGAGCGTTCGACTTCGGTAATCGGAGCTATTTGCGAATCGGTTACGCGGGCGATTCCGAAATCAATCAAACGGACGCGAATGCTGTTGTCCGGCTGCTCGGTGATAATGATGTTATCGGGCTTTATATCGCGGTGTAAGATGCCGCCCGCGTGCGCCGCCGCCAGCGCGTCCGTTACGCCTTTGATAACGTCAAGGCAAAAAGAAATGGGTAAAAATCCGGCATTTGCCAGATATTTCCGCAGTGTGCGCCCCGCGATAAAAGGCATCACGATATACGGTTTATCATCCGCCATCATTCCGGCATCGAGAATATGGACGATGCCCGGATGGTCGAGCCGCGCTAAGGCTTCTTTTTCGTGTTCAAATTTGCGGCGGACATCGGCGTTTTGCAGCCAGTTTTCAAGCAGAACCTTGATGACGACTTGGCGCTTCATCATCTTTAAATCTTCCGCCAGATAAACCGCGCCGACACCGCCCTGACCGATTTTTTCCTTAACCAGATAGCGTTCTTCGATGACCTGTCCGATAAGAAGGTTTAGCCGGGTCGGTTCTTCATTTGGCAAATTTATACTTTCCATCTTTAATCGGGTTTTATCGGCAGCGTCACCGTCGTGATTGCCGGATTGCCGCGTTTGATAGTCATCTGATAGATAGTTTGCGGCGGCGCGTCGTCCTGCGATAACGTCGGCGTAACTTCGGTCAAACCTTTTTCTTCCGTTCGACCGGCGGATTGTTCGGCTTCGGTCATCGTTTCTCCGACGCTGCCGATTTGTTCAATCTGCAATTGGTCTACCGCCCATTGTTTTAACCACGCGGCTAATTGCTGATTCGGAATTCCAATCGGTTTTGTTTGCAGCAGCGACGCATCAAGCAGCATTTCGGCGAAACAATTATTATCAACTCTTCCGCCGCCTGTTTTTTTTCCGTATCGGCGGTAATTTGAAAATAATTCGGCGGCGCGGGAATAAAAGTCAAAACACCGGCGCGAACGAAGTTGTTGCCGCCGCGTGTGCGGGCGGTCGGAAAAACAAGCGTTCCCTGCCCGTAACTGCCGTCGGCGTATTTTTCGCGTTCGACGACATACAAATAACCGTCGTGCGACAGCGATTCGATGCCGATGCGAATCAAATCCCCAATTGGCAGAACGGTTTCGGATTCCAGCCGTTCAGCCGTCTGCCGTTTTCCCGTCTGCGGATTTACTTCGGTAAAACCCTTTGTGTCGTCCGCGCCCGAAGCGGTCTGAAATCGCCACATCGTCAATCCCAGAAGAGCCGTTTCCGAAGTCTTTGATGGTTTGTTGACCGTTGGTTTAGTCGGCGCAGGTTTATTTTTTGCCGGTTTTACGACGCGGTAATAACGCTTCACGGCGGGACGGTTGACCGCCGTATATCGCGCGTCGGTTATTTTTGGCGGAGTCGGTCTCTTTTTAAGATATTCGACGGCTTGAATGCCTTTTTCCTCATCCTGCACAAAGCCGGACGCATTAACGCTGTTTGTGTAAAACAGCGTCAACAAACTGAAAAAGTATAATAATTTAATTGCTAATTTCATCTCGTCTTACTCCTTTTATTTACTAACTGATATTACGCCGGACTGGAGCGCAAGCGTCCCTGCTTGCAATGAGCGCGACAGCGCGAAAAATACGTTTGCAATCGAAATTGCTGAAATTTACGTTAGTTACATCGCTTGCGCTCCAGTCAGTTGAATTACGCACAGCCTTTATTTAATTTACTGTTTAGCTGTCGGAAAACGGGCGACGACCATCGGCTGCCGCTCGATTTGTTTCCGGTAGAAAACACGCGGACGCTGTGTTCCGCCGCCGGTTTTGACGGTTACTTCGGTTAATTTTTTCGCTTGCTCGGCTTTCGTCAAATTGCTGATTTCCTCTTCTCTGATAAGCGAAACGCGGCGGCTGGCATATTCAAACCATTCCCGGAGCAACAGTTGACCGTCCGCCGGATTCGTGTCGGCAACCGCCGATTTTAAACCCTCTTCAACCAGCGCGTAAGTCAGATAGCTGTGTTTCAGAGTTTGCGAAACATACGCCGATTCGACGCTTTGCGAAGCGGTTAAAATATACATTCCCTTTTCGTAGGCAAGCTGCGCCAAACCTTTCGAGTTCATCGGACCGCGCCGTTTTTCCGGCGCTTCCAACGCCTGCCCGGAATTGCAGGCATCTAAAATCAGCAGCAGATTTTTCGCGTCAATGCCGCGAAACGATTCTTCCATTTCGACATCGGAAATGCTGTGCGCCAAAATCTCCTTCAAACCGGCGGGCGACAGCGACGAACGCTTGCCCTGATAACCGATGTCGTGCGGAATCATATAAAATTGGTTATCGTGCGAAATGCCGTGACCGGAAAAATAAACGACCACCGTATCTTCCGGCTGAACCGGCTGAATCTCCGCGTCAAACGGCAGCGGCGACGGTAATTTTTTATCGGTTTTTGTTCCGGCTAATCGCTGTAAAGTTTCCAAAATATTGTTTTTCGTCGCCTGTTCGTTGAGCAGCGGAAAAACCTTTATTTGTTCGCCCGACGCTAATTCGCTTTGTTTTAATTGAATCATTTCGCCGAAATCGCGCACGTCGGCTTCGATATAACTGAGATTAAATTCGGGATTGGCATACTGCCCGACACCGATTGCCACGATGTAAATCGTTCCCTGTTTTTTCAAATTGTCCGCGCCCGTCACCGTCAAATTCGCGTCGCTGCTTTTGATATTATCACGATTGAAAGCATACGCGGTAAATTGGTTTAGTCCCTGAATAATCGGAACGGTCGTTTCGAGTTCAGCCGTTCCACGACGGTTGGCAAGCACATCGCCGCCCCAAAATTTAACGAGCGAGCCGTTGCGAAACAGCCGAACGTCCCGCGCCCCGCCGTTTGCCGCCGCTTCGGAAACTTCGATTTTTATCCGTAGATGACGGGCGGAAATTTTTTCGGTCGAATTTGGTTTGTCCGCCGCGGAAATTTTTAACTGCGGCTGCCGCCGGTCTTTTTGCGAAATATCTCCGGTCGCCGAAAATTGTTTGCCTTCGAGCAAATCCGCCAGCAGTCCGGGCTGATAAAATTCGTTAAAAAAAACTTCCACCGGACTGACGTTAAAAGTCGAGCCGGAAAATCGCCAGAGCAGTTGATTCCAACCCGTCGGCGAACCGTCGAAAAAACCTTCGGGCGACACCACGAGCCAATCGTTATTTTCGCGCAGCGCAAGCAAAGTCGCCAATTTGCCGCCCGTTTCCGTGCGCCAGAGATTGACGCTGCCGTCGTCGCTTGCCGAAGCCAGCCATTTTCCGTCCGCGCTGAAATCAATCGAATTAACCGTGCCGAAATGTCCGTCGAGCGATTTTTCTTCGCGTCCGGCGGCGATATTCCAAACGCGAATCGTTTTATCTTCGCCGCCTGAAACCAACTTTTGCCCGTCGGGACTAAACGCGAGTGTGAAAATTTTCCCTGAATTTCCACTTAAAGTTGATAAAAGCCGCGCCGTCGCCGCGTCCCAAATTTTGATAACCTTATCCGAACCGGCGGAAGCCAGCAATTTTCCGTCCGGGCTGAAAGTGATTGCCTGAACTGTTTCCGCATGCCCGACAAGCGTTAGCGGCTCTTTTGAGGCATCGTTTAAGTTCCACAATTTAACCGTCCGATCAACGCTGCCCGAAGCAATCGTGGTTTCGTCCGGGCTGACGGCGACCGAAGTTACTTCGCCGGTGTGTCCTGTAAAAACGCGCGTTTCCTTCAAAGACGCTAAATCCCACAGTTTGATTGTCCGGTCAACGCTGCCGGACGCGAGCCATTTCCCTTGGCGGCTGATTGCCATCGAAGTAATCGGCTGCGCGTGTTCGCCGAGAGTTTGCGGCGCGTCGCCCGTCGTAAAATTCCAGATTTTTATCGAATGGTCGAGTCCGCCGGAGATGATTCGTCGTTTGTCCGGGTGAAATAAAACGCATCGAACGTATCCGGTATGTCCGACAAGCGGCGGCAAATTTTGTCCGGTCTGCAAATCCCATAGTTTGATCGTGTTATCAATACTTCCGGCGGCGAGCCAATGTTCGTCGGGACTGAACGCGACGGCGTTAAATCCGCCGGTGCGGTTTTGCAGATTTTGAAGGCGCGTGCCGTCTTCCGTGTTGACAATCGTCGCCGTCCGGTCGCCGTGTCCGAAAATCGCCAGCCGCGCATCCGAACTAAAAGCCGCCGCTTCCGCCTGATTGTAACCGTCAACATTATTTTTTTCGGCAACCGTCCGCGTTTCGCGTCCCGTCGCTAAATTCCAAACTTTTATCGTGTGATTGGCATCGGCGGAAACAATTTCACCGTTGTTCAAAAAATTAACCGCCAAAACTTTGTCAGTGTGATTCGTCAAGTTATACAACTCGCGCCCGTTGGACGTTTTCCAGATTCTCACCGTTTTGTCCGCGCTGCCGGAAGCGAGCATCTGATTGTCCGCACTCCACGCCAGCGTTTTTATCCGGTCGGTGTGATTTTTCAAAACACGCGGCTTTTTGTCGCGGTCAATCTCCCAAATTTTGACGCTGTTATCCGCGCCGCCGGAAGCGAGCAGCCGATTATCGAAACTCCACGCCAGAGCGGACGCGCCTTCCGGCAAAGTTTTCAATTCGCGCCCGGTCGCCGTCTCCCAAATTTTTATCGTTTTATCCGCGCTTCCCGAAGCCAGTTTTTGCCCGTCGCCGGTAAAAGCGACGGTTTCTACTAAATCGGCGTGTCCGGTCAAAGTTCTCATTTCGTGTCCGGTTTCGACATTCCATAATTTAATCGTCCGGTCGGTGCTGGCAGAGGCGAGAAATTGCCCGTCAAAACTCCACGCGAGAGCTTTGACGACTCCGGCGTGTCCGCTCAAAACGCGCAATTCGCGCCCCGTCGCCGTTTCCCAAATTTTGATTGTATTATCGAAACTCCCCGTCGCCGCCCATTTATTGTCGGGACTGAAAAGAACCGCGCTGATGGTTAAATTATGCCCCGTCTGCATCACGAGTTCCGGTTTATTCGGGCTGGCTTCCGATATTTTTGTCTGAACGTCAAAATCAAATTCACCTTTCGCCGTCAAAAAAACCGGCGAAAAGATGATTAAAAAAAGTAAAAGATACTTTTTAATTTTCTTTTGATTCATACCAATTACCAACCAATTACCAAGAAATAAGTATTCAGACAAATTAAAACAATACTAAAATAGGCGGTTCTGACTCGTCATTCAAACTAGTGCTGTGTAACCTAAGTTTTTAAAGTTCTGAGTTCACGCTTCAGCGTGTTTCCGCCACGCTACGCGGGCGAAGCCAACTAAAGTTGGAACTCAAAACTCTAAAAACTTCGGTTACACAGCGTCTGCGTTATTTCAATTTACGACTTACGGTTGAGCGACGGCTTGCGGTATCCGGTCGCTGCCCAAGCCGAACGCCGTATAGTTAAACTGCGCGTTATTCGTGCAAGACCACACATACCAGCCGCCGTTTGACGGTCGAAAGACCGCGATGTCCGCCGATTTGTCGCCGTTGTAATCCGCCGCCGCCGGAACGTCTTCCGCCGCCCCGAACGCCACCGCCCGGAAAGTCGTTTTATTCAGCAGCAGATACCACACGCCCGCCCGATACACCGCCAGATCGGTGCGCCCGTTGCCGTCGTAATCCGCCGGAGCCAGTTTGTCCGTCGCTATTCCAAACGGAATTCCGGCAAATCCGGCGACCGTCTGCTGCAAATACCACGTTCCGTTCGACGGACGAAACACCGCGTAATCGGCTTTCCCGTCGCCGTCATAATCCGCCGGAACGGGAATGTCTTCCGCCGCCCCGAACCGCAGGGAACTGAATTGATTATTTACCGCGTTCAGAATATACCACGTCCCGTTCGACGGACGATAGACGACCAACTCCGCCCGCCCGTCGCCGTCGAAATCCGCCGGCACGGGAAGGTCGCCCGCCTGCCCGAACTGCGTGGCGACAAACGACCCGTTGGAACTGTTGAGCCGATACCAGAAGCCGTTCGACGGGCGAAAGACCGCGACATCCGTTCTGCCGTCGCCGTCGTAGTCCGCCGCCGCCAGCTTATCGGTCGCCTCGCCGAAAAACACCGCGCCGAATCCCGTCTGCGAATTCTGGATATACCACAGATTCGTCGTCGGGCGAAACACCGCGATGTCGGCGCGTCCGTCGCCGTCGAAATCATATTTCGTCCGGTGCGTTCCCGGAGCGGCGAGTTGATTAACCGTAAAACTCTGCCCGCCGACGCGAATCAACGCCGTTCGCGCCACGCCCGGATTG
>JAJAYR010000403.1 GCA_026786155.1 Pyrinomonadaceae bacterium | reverse complement strand
CGCCGCGCCGACTCCGGCGGCAATCGCCGACATCACTTCGAGGGCGCGTTCGGGCGACAATTTCTTTTCGCGGTCTAATAAATCGTGCAAGGACTCGCCCTCGACATATTCCATCACGAGAAACGGCATCGTTCCCATCGCTACGCCGTAATCCGACACGCCGACGACGTTTTGATGCCGAATCGCGGCGGCGGCTAACGCTTCCTGCCGAAAGCGCGTAACGAGCTGCGGGTCATTGCCGACCAAATCCGGCAAAATAACTTTTATTGCGTGCTGAGTTTTCAAATAAGCGTGGCGGGCTTTATAAACCACGCCCATTCCGCCCTGTCCGAGACGGCATTCGAGATGATATTTACCTTCCAAAACCGGCTCGCCCGCAATCGTGTGATAAGTCGGCATTCCGTCGTGCGGGCAAGTCGTTACATCGTCGGTAAAGCAATTTTTACAAAGTTGACACTCTTTCATGTTAAATATTTTCGCAATTTTCGGATGTTCTCCTGAAAGATTTTTGCGGTATAAAAACTAAAATTAGGCTTAGAAATGTCCGGGCAATAAATGATTATGATAACGCTATTTGATTTTAATTGCATTGCGTTCGGCAATCAAGGTTAAAACAAAGCCGCCGTCGGTTTTCAAATCTTCGGCGCAAATATTTAATCTGAAAACACGACGGCAAATAAGCGCGTCTGATGCGCGACAGTTGCGCCTTTAATTTGTAGCGACTTCTGCAAAGACTGGGAAAGCCTTATAATCAAAATAATGAAAATTATCGTTATCGGCAGCGGATTCGGCGGACTTTCGGCGGCGATTCGACTGCAATCGCAGGGACACGACGTTACCATCATCGAAAAACGCGACCAACTCGGCGGACGCGCATATGTTTATGAGCAGGACGGTTTCAAATTCGACGGCGGACCGACGATTATTACCGCGCCGTGGCTGATTGACGAAATTTTTCAAGCCGCCGGAAAACAAACCAAAGATTACGTCAAACTTGTCAAACTCGACCCGTTTTATAATATCCGATGGGAAGACGGCACGGTTTTTCATTACAACGACGACCGCGAAACTTTATTAAACGAAATTCGCAAAATAAATCCGAACGAAGTCGAAGGCTACCATCGTTTGTCAAAAGATTTGGGCGAGATTTACCGCGTCGGGTTTGAATTGATTGACCAACCGTTCACAAGCATTTGGGATATGGTGAAAGTCGTTCCCGAAATGATCAAACTGCGCTCCGACCGTTCGGTTTATCAATTCGCCAGCAAGTATTTCAAAGACGAAAAACTACGCGAAGCCTTTAGTTTTCACCCTTTGCTAATCGGCGGCAACCCGTTTTCTTCGACTTCGATTTACGCGATGATTCACGAACTCGAACAAAAATTCGGCGTGTGGTTTGCGATGGGCGGCACGGGCGCGTTGGTCAGAGGTTTCGGCGAATGTTTCACGGACATCGGCGGCAAAATCAGGCTCGAATCGGAAGTCGCCGAAATTACGATGAACGACGCGAACGGCAAAGCAACCGGCGTGAAATTAAAATCCGGCGAGCTTTTGGAAGCCGACGCAATCGTCGCTAACTCTGATGTCGGACGAACTTATTTGGATTTGATTCCCGCTAAATTTCGCAAAAAATACACCAATAAAAAAGTTAAATCAATGACTTATTCGATGTCGCTGTTCGTGATTTATTTTGGCACAAATCGAAAATACGAAAATATGGCGCATCACGAAATCATTCTGGGCAATCGTTATAAAGGTCTTTTGGACGAAATTTTCGTTGATAAAACTTTAGCCGACGATTTTTCTTTATATCTGCATCGCCCGACCGCGACCGACCCAAACCTTGCGCCCGACGGCTGCGATTGCTGGTATGTGCTGTCGCCCGTCCCGAATCTCGAAGGTGCAATTGACTGGAAAACCGAAGCCGAACCGTATAAACAAAAGATTTACGAGTATCTGGAAAAACATTATATGCCGGATTTGCGAAAGCACATCGTTTCGGAAACGCACATTGACCCGCGACATTTTGAAACGACTTTGAACAGCTATCTCGGCAATGCCTTCGGCGTTGAACCGACGCTGTTTCAATCGGCGTGGCTGCGCCCGCACAATTTGAGCGAAGATGTGCCGAACCTCTATTTCGTCGGCGCGGGAACGCATCCCGGCGCGGGACTTCCCGGCGTGATGTCGTCGGGAAAAATCGTCGGCAATATGATTGGCAAAGCCGTTTGAATGACGAATGACGAATTACGAATTACGAATGAAGAAGTTAATAATCTAGATGATGACCTTGTTTTAATTGATAAATTGCAATGATGGATGCGAACATAATCTTTTTGTAATTCGTAATTTGTAACTGATGTTACGCGGCGAATGTTTTTTCGGGCTTTGCCCGCCGATGTGCGGAAAGGCTCCGCCTTTCCGGTCGTTACTCTCTGAATTTTTGCGGCTGGCCCGCCAGCGTGCGGCGCAGCCTCGATAAAAACAGGAGAAACTTAACGGAAAGGCCGAGCCTTTCCGCACATCGGGCGGCAGAGCCGCATTTTTGCGTAACGTCAGTTTGTAATTTGAAATTCGTAATTGAAAACAATGTGGTATTGGACAAAAATTTTATTCTCGATTTTATGCGGCGCGGTTGCCGTT
>JAJAYR010000402.1 GCA_026786155.1 Pyrinomonadaceae bacterium | reverse complement strand
ATTCCCAATTCCGCGCCGCTTTGCCGCGCCCGCCATAGACGATTAGATTGTCCGGGTCGAACGCGACTTCCGCGTCGAGATTGTTTTGAATCATCCGATAAGCGGCTTCGATGAGCCAGTTTTTACAGGTCAGCGTCGTTCCGGTCGGAGCTTTAACGGTTCGTTTCATAATTTTTCGTAAATTGATTTTTTGTGGTAACTTCAAACTTAATTTTGTCCGAACAATTCTTTTATTGCAAAATCCCTTTTTGATATGGCTGATTCCAGCGAAAAAATAAACCGGCTGCAAGCGCGGCTCGATAAAATGGTCGAATATCAGGATTATTTTTATCGTGAAATCAACCAGATTCGGGATGAATTGAAAAGTCTTAAAACCGATAAGCAATCCGAAACACCGCCACCGCCGATTATCGAAGAGGAATTTCAACCGCCGAAAAGCGACACCAAACCGTTTCCGCGCCCGCCAATCGAACGCCAAAAACAATCTGAAAATACGAATTACGAAACGGCGCAAGTTTCGCCCGCGCCGCGTCAAAGTTCAAATATCGAAGAATTTGTCGGCAGAAATCTGATCAGTTTGGTCGGCATTATTATCACGATTCTCGGAGTCGGCATCGGCGCGAAATACGCGATTGACCGCGATTTAATCAGCCCGGCGACGCGCATTCTGCTCGGTTATGCGTTTGCCGGTCTTTTGTTCGCCGTCGCGTTTTGGCTGAAGAAAAAATACTTGAATTTCAGCGCGGTTTTATTGAGCGGTGCGCTGGCGATAATGTATTTTCTGACGTTTTTCGCTTACAGTTTTTACGGGCTGATTCCGCAATCCGCCGCGTTCGCGCTGATGCTTTTTTTCACGGCGTTCACCGTCGGCGCGGCGATCAATTTCAACCGGCAGGTTATCGCGCATATTGGTTTGGTCGGAGCTTACGCCGTGCCGTTTTTGTTGAGCGATAATTCCGGTAACGCCTTTGTTTTGTTCGGTTATATGACGATTATCAACTTCGGAATTTTGGCGATTTCCATCGTCAAATTCTGGAAGCCGCTGTTTTATTCGTCGTTCATTTTCACCTGGTTGATTTACGCGGCGTGGTATCTGTCGAGCTATCGCGCCGCCGAGCATTTCGCGCTGGCGTTCGGTTTTGCGGTGGTCTTTTTCCTGACATTTTATTTGACTTTTCTCGTCTATAAACTCCGTGCCGAAGAAGAATTCAGCGCGGAAATCGTCGTCTTGGTCGTCGTCAATTCGTTCATTTTCTTCGGCTTCGGCTACGCGATTTTGGACAGCCGCGAAAATTACGAATGGCTGCTCGGATTGTTCGCCGTCGCCAACGCGCTCTTAAACGGTGCGCTCGCATTCATCATTCACCGATACAATCCGCTCGACCGCAAAAACTTTTATCTCGCCGTCGCGCTCGCCGTAACCTTTGCGACGATTGCCGTTCCCGTCCAGTTCAGAGGCAATTGGATAACGCTCATCTGGACGGCGGAAGCCGCGATATTGTTCTGGATTGGCAGAACCAAAAAACTTTCGATTTACGAAAATCTTTCGTATCCGCTGATGCTTTTGGCTTCCGTCAGCCTCTTGAACGATTGGCAAAACGCCTTCAATAATCAAACGATTCTCACGCCGATTTTCAATCAAAACTTTTTGACTTCGGTTCTTCTCGCCGTCGCGTTCGGCTTCATCACTTTCGTCAACCGCGATAAAACTTATCAGCCCGCCAACGAAAATATCAGCAACTTGCTGAATTTCGCCGCGCCGACGATATTTTTGTTCGCGTTGTATAACGCTTTTCGCGTCGAAATCGGTAATTATTATCATCTACAACTTTTGAAAAGTGGAGAACGATTTTTGCCTGAAGTATTGAATGATGATAATTTAACGAAATTCAGCTTAATCTGGCAGATAAATTACTCGCTGCTTTTTCTCACGATTTTATCTTTCGTCAATATCAAAAAGATAAAAAGCGCGTGGTTGGGTTTAATCAATCTGGCGTTAAACTCGCTGATTTTATTCGCCTTTCTGTCGGTCAGTTTATATCTGCTCGGCGAATTGCGTGAAAGTTATCTGGCGCAAACCGACGCGCAAATGTTTGAACGCGGAATTTTTCATATTTTAATTCGATACGTTTCCTTCGCCTTCGTCGCCGCGCTGATTTACGCGGCTTACGAATACATCAAACAGCAATTTCTCGAAGAACTCGTTTCAAATTCCGCGCTCGATTTCGCCTTCGATTTCGTGTTTTACGTCGCGCTCTGGTGGCTGGCGAGCAGCGAACTGATAAATTTGATGGACATTTCCGGCTTTAACGATTCGTATAAACTCGGCTTGAGTATTTTGTGGGGAATTTATTCGCTGCTGTTAATCGTTTTAGGAATTATTAAGCAGAAAAAACATCTTCGCGTCGGCGCAATCGTTCTTTTCACGGTAACTTTAATCAAACTTTTCTTCTACGACATCGCCGACCTCGACACGATTTCCAAAACCGTTATTTTTGTAACGCTCGGCGTTTTGCTGCTGATAATTTCGTTTCTTTATAACAAATATAAAGATTTAATTTTCGACAAAAGCGCGGAGCAATAATTTTTATGTTCGATATTTTTCAAAACACGACGCGCCCGAATCCAGATTTGTT
>JAJAYR010000401.1 GCA_026786155.1 Pyrinomonadaceae bacterium | reverse complement strand
TTCGCCCGCGACATTTCGCGTGTAACGCCGGTGCAGAACATCACCAACGATGTTTCTTATATCTGGAAAACACACACTTTTCAATTCGGCACGAACGTCCGTTTAATCAGCAACCGGCGCACGACGTTTGCCGGTGCTTTTGATTCGGCGGTGACAAATCCGTCGTTTTATCCGGGCGGCGGTTCGTCCGTTACCAATCCAATTAACACATTCTTGCAAAGTAATTTCGGTTATCAAATCGCCAGCGGCAACGTCAGCAACGTGCAGAACGCCGTAACCGCCGCCATCGGACGCTACACGCAATACGCCGCGAACTTTATATTCTTGCGTGACGGCACATTGACCACCGCGGGAACGCCGAGCGAGCGCGAATTCAGAACGCAGGAATATGATTTTTACGCGCAGGACATTTGGAAACTGCGTTCGGATTTGACCATTACCGCCGGTTTGCGTTACGGCATCAGCCGTCCGGTTTATGAAGCGAGCGGTTACGAAGTCAAACCGAACATCGGTTTGGGCGAACTGTTCCGTCTTCGGGCGGAAGGCGCGGCGAACGGCACACCGTATAACGAGCCGGTCGTGCTTGATTTGTCGGGCAAGGCGAACGGCAAAAGCCCGCTTTACAAAGCGGACAATAACAATTTTCAACCGCGCATCGCGGCGGCGTGGTCGCCGAATTTCGGGAAAAATTGGTTGGGCGGAATTTTCGGCAGAAATAACGAATCGGTTATTCGCGGCGGCTTCGCCATCACGAACGATTATTTCGGTCAGGCGTTGGCGGTCAGATTCGATTTGAACAACACGCTCGGTTTTTCGTCGAGTTCGCAGATTCCCGCCAACACCTACAACTTAACGACGAACGTCGGACCGCGTTTTGACGGATTCGGTCAAACGATTCGCAATTTGCCCCGCATCAATATTCCGACCGGCAATTTGACTTTTCCGCGTCAAGCGCCGAACCGCAATTTCCCGACGGCAATCGAAGGCGGTTTGGACGAAGATTTAGTCGCGCCGATTCATTACACCTGGAGTTTGACCTACGAACGAACGCTGCCGCTCGGCTTTATCGTGCAGGCTTCGTATCTCGGACGCAGAGCGCGAAACCTTCTGCAATCGCGCGACGCGGCGGCAATCGCCAACTTCGTTGATACGCAGTCCGGCACCGATTGGTATACGGCGGCGACGCAGTTGGAAATTTTGCGGCAGAACAATACGCCTGTTTCTGCTATCTCGCAAATTCCGTATTTCGCCAATCTGTTTCCGGCGAATTTAACCGCTCAATTAGGCTGTGCGGCTGGCTATAATCAAACGCAGGCAGTTTATTCGCTGATGTTCACCGGTGCGGGCAATTGCGGCACGTTTTACGGCAATGACTGGACGAGCGCACAACTCGATTTATCCCGGCTTTCGAGCCGTTTTCCCGGACAGCATATTTTCTATCAGGCGCAATACGGAACTCTGGGAGCGTTCAGCACCATCGGACGCTCCGATTACAACGCTCTCGCCGTGTCCGTCCGGCAAAGATTGGGAACGCGGCTGACGATGGATTTCAATTACACTTTGTCGAAAACGATGGACGAAGGTTCGGGTCTGCAAAACGGCGCGGTAACATCCGGCGCGGGCTTTATTCTGAATCCGTTCCGGCAGGAAGATATGTATGCGGTGTCTGATTTCGACTCGAAGCACATTATCAACGTCAACGGCATTTTCAAATTGCCGTTCGGACGCGGCGAGCCGTTTTTGGGCGGCATCAACAAATACGCCGACATATTCGTCGGCGGCTGGCAGTTGACCGGAATTTTCCGCTACAATTCGGGTTTGCCGTTCGACGCGCCATTTGACGACGCACGTTGGGCGACCAACTGGAACGTGCAGAGCAACACGACGCGCATCAACGGTGTGCAGCCGTGTCCGACGCGCGGCGGCAAACTGTTCGGCTGCAACACGACCGAAGCCTATCGCAGTTTCCGCAACGCTTATCCGGGCGAAACCGGCGAACGCAATGTTTTCCGCCTGCCCGGTTATCGGGTGCTTGATTTGGGACTCGGCAAATCGTTCAATATGCCGTGGAGCGAAAATCATAAACTCCAATTCCGTTGGGAAGCATTTAATGTTACCAACACGCAGCAGATGGGCGCGATTGACCAGAGCCGTTCGGGTTACGGCATCGGGTTGGATGTCGCCACTTCATCCGCTAATCCACCGTCGAACTGGTCAAATTTTACCGGCATTCAAGGCGACCGGCGGATTATGCAGTTCGTTCTGCGCTACTCGTTTTAACGCTTCCCAGAAAACTTAAACGCGAAAAGGCTGAGATTTTGTATCTCAGCCTTTTTTGCCGATAAAACTTTTTCAGCAAAATAAATTAACGCGCTCCGAAAGAATCATTGCCCGTAATTTGCTGGAGATGGCGCGTGTCGTTGAAGGCGTGAACGCGAATGTTGTTGCGCCCGCGAATCTCGAAACGGTTGATGCCGCAGTTTGACGTAACCAGCCACGGCGTGGTTTTCGTCTGGCGGTTAATCGCGCCGATAAGGTAAAGCGTCAAATAACAAATCGCGCCGGTGTGTGAAAAAATGACGACGTTTTCGCCTTGATGAGTGCGGAGAATTTCGTGTAATTCGAGCGTGGCGCGGCGCAAAAGCTGCCGGTAACTTTCGCCGTTCGTGATGACGTGATGAATGTTGCGGTTGATGAGCGCGTAATAATCCTTCGGGTGCGCGGCTTTTGATTCGTCAAATGTCAAACCTTCCAACACGCCGACTTTGCGTTCACGAAACGCGGGCGTGGCGATAATCGGCAAATCAATAAGTTTGGCGAGCGGTTCGGCGGTTTGCACGGCGCGGTGCAAATCGCTCGAATAAATCGCGTGAATTTTTTCTTTGGCTAAAGCGCGGGCGGTCATTTCGGCTTGCTGTTTGCCCAAATCCGAAAGCGGTGTCGGCGAATGTCCGCCGAAACGCCCTTCGGCGTTTCCGTCGGATTGTCCGTGTCGAACTAGAAAGAGGCGCGTCGGCTGCATTCAAATTTTTATTTTATGTCCTCTGTCAACATTTCACCCGCCGCTTTTTTTAATTCTTCCAAGCGATTTTGCACAATATCCCAAACTATTGTCAGCAAAAGTCATATTGTCCGTATAGCTTGCGGCATTTTCGCAGCAATCGAAAATATCTTGCAAGTAAAGTTTATAATCCCTCAACATAGATTGTTTCCGCCAAGATGCGCTCCTTGATAAGCGGTTTTATCGTATCTTTCATTACCAAATCAACTTTACGCCCAAACAACTCTTCGAGAAAAAACATCAAACTCATATAAGCATCAAAGGTTTCCTTTTCAAGTTCAACGAGAATGTCAACATCGCTCTTTTCGGTTTGTTCATCACGCGCCACCGAACCGAAAACCCCGATTTCGGTGACGCCGAAACTTTTAATCGTTTCGCGGTTTTTTTCGAGCAGACGGAGAATTTCCCGGCGTGGTTTGATTTTTAATTTTTAAGCCGCGGCCGGTTCAGCGTTCAGTTTTTGGGTTTGATAATGCGTCGTCAAGGCTTCGACGAATTGGTCTAACGCGCCTTACATCACCAAGTCTAATTGATGAACCGTCAAGCCGATGCGATGGTCGCTGACGCGGTTTTCCTTAAAATTATAGGTGCGGATTTTCTCCGAACGGTCGCCGCTGCCGACTTGTGATTTGCGTTCGGCAGATTGCGCGTCGTGAACTTTCTGCTCTTCAAGTTCCTGAAGCCGCGCCCGCAGAATTCGCATCGCTTTTTCGCGGTTTTTAATCTGCGATTTTTCGTCCTGCATCGAAACAACGACATTCGTCGGCAAATGCGTCAGCCGAACGGCGGAATAAGTCGTGTTGACCGATTGCCCGCCCGGACCGGACGAGCAGAAATAATCAATCCGCAAATCCTTCTGGTCAATCTGCACGTCAACTTCTTCGGCTTCCGGCAGCACCGCCACCGTAATCGCGGAAGTGTGAATGCGTCCGGCAGTTTCGGTTTGCGGCACGCGCTGAACGCGGTGAACGCCCGATTCATAACGCATTTTTGAATAAACGCGGTCGCCTTCGATCATCGCAAACGCTTCCTTCAAACCGCCGACTCCGGTGTCCGCCGCGTTCAAAATTTCCATTTTCCAGCCCTGCCGTTCGGCGTAACGCGCATACATCCGCAGAATTTCCGCGACAAACAGCGTCGCTTCGTCGCCGCCCGTTCCGGCGCGGATTTCGAGAATGACGTTTTTCTCGTCGTTCGGGTCTTTCGGCAGTAGCAGAAATTTCAAATCTTCTTCGGCTGGCGGCAATTTCGCTTCGATTTCGGCGATTTCCATCTGCGCCATTTCGCGCATTTCGTCGTCGTCCGCCGCGTCGAACAGTTCTTTCGCGCCCGCGAGTTCTTCGTTCATCTTCTTGATGACGCGGTATTTCCCGACGATTTCCTCCAAAGTGCGATGCTGTTTCATCGTCTTGGCGTAAGTTGACATATCCGACATAATTTCCGGGCTGGAAATCTGCGCGGTCAAATCTTCGTAACTTTTTTCTATTTCTGCGAGTCTGTCTAACATAAAATTTTATTCTTCAAACTGTGATAATTTCCCGAAAATCTTTTCAAGCGGAAGGCGAAACTTGATAATCACATCTTCACCGTCAAGCATATCCGACTCATTTAAAAGAGAAACGGTATCGTCGGGGCGATGAACAAAAATCTTGCGTCTTTTGGGGTCAACAATCCAAATTAATTTCGTTCCGCTGGCAAAATACTTTTCAATTTTGTCCTGAATTTCATCATAAGTATTAGATGGCGAAATTACCTCTACTGCCAAATCAGGTGCGGTTGGAAAAAAGTTTATCGGAATACCGAATATCTCCAATTTTTCCTTTCGGATAAACGCTAAGTCGGCTCCGCGAACGGTATTCGGCGTTAAACGGAAACCCGTCTCCGCCGCGCAAGTTTCGCCCAAATCATTTTCAATAACATAAATCGTTAAATAAGCCGTCAGTCGGCTGGTAACGATTCCGTGCAGAGTTCCGGTTGACCTTTGATTAGCTTCCTTTAAAAAAGTTCTCGGTGAGGTGTTTCTGGGAACGACTATGCCTTCGACCAGTTCAAAACCTCTGGCATAAATCGAATCGGCAAACTCATCAGCCGTCATCCTAATTCCTTGGGAAACTTGTTCTAAAACTGCGCTCATAATTTTTACCTCTAAAAATTATACGACAACTTCTAATTTTCGATGATTCGCCGGAACTTCTTCCGCGTCAATCGGCTCTAATTTCAGAGATTCTTTCAATGCTTTGATAGCGACTTCGAGTTGTTCTTTGTCCGGCTCTTGCGTTGTAATGTTTTGCAGCCAGATTCCCGGCAAAGTCATAAATTTGAAAATCGCGCTCGATTCTTTTTTCGCCGCGTAACGAATAATTTCGTAGGAAAGTCCGGCGACGAGCGGCATCAAAGCGATTCGCACGAGTAAATTTAACCACAGCGCATCGAATTTTATCACGGAAAAAAGCACGATGGCGACGAGCATCACGACCATCAGAAACGAAGTTCCGCAGCGCGGATGCTGGCGTTTTTGCAATTCGGCATTTTCCGGCGTGAGCGATAATTCCTTTTCCCACGCGAAAACCGTTTTGTGTTCCGCGCCGTGATATTCAAACACGCGGCGAATGTCCTTTAAATACGACATCGAAAAAATCATCGTCACGAAAAATATCATTCTAATAACGCCGTCCGCCAAATTAAACGCAATCCACGAATCAGGTTTAATTTCCCAAACGTAAGCCGTTACCGTTTGCCGCCAAGCCGCGTCGGTCGGCAATGTCGGCGACTGCGCCCAACCGAACGCGATAAATAATACATTCGTCAAAAGCAGCGGCGCGGCGACAAATAAAAGAGCGTTAAAAAACAGCGCGAAAGCTATCGAACCGACCGCGCCCGTCGCCTGCGAAGAATTTTTATTTTCGGCTTTTTCCGGCATCGTAACTTTGACGCGGGCTTTGGTGAAATTTTCGTCCATCGTACCTTCGACGAAAACGGCTTGCGTTTGAAAATTTTCGACTTTTACTTCGGCTTTCCGCGCTTCCGCTTCGTCGCCGTGCGCGACTTCCGCCGAAAAATTCAGTGCCTTAATTCCCAAAGCCATTGATTGAATCAAAGTTGCGCCGCCGCGCAAAACCGGCAAATTCAGCCATTTGTGTTTATCGCTCCATTTCGGCAATTTTTCCGAAGTATGCACGATTGAACCGTCGGCTTTGCGGCACGCAATCGCATACGCCGACGGCGTTCGCATCATCACGCCTTCCATCACGGCTTGTCCGCCGACGATTAAATCTTTCTGCAAGCCGAGAAAAAGATTCAGAAACTTAATTTTTCGATGTTTGTCTTTCATATTATTTAATTTCAAATTTACCTTGTTTAGAAACTTCTAATCGCGTCGTAAATCTAAAATTGAATATAAAAATAACGCCGACCTTTTCTGTCGTTCGCTCTCGAATGTAAAACTTACACACCAGCAGCGGACGACGCAGAAAGCGTCGGCGTTAGATTTTTCTCAAGCTAGTACTGATGAATAAATAAACTCAAAGCTGATTTATTTGGCGGCTTCCGTCGCCGCGCCGCGAGCGTAGCGTTTGTTAAAGCGGTCAACGCGCCCGGCGGTGTCAATCAATTTTTGTTTGCCCGTAAAAAACGGATGACATTCGGAACAGATTTCGATATTCAAATCGTCCTTCATCGTCGAACGGGTTTTGAAGTTATTGCCGCAGGCGCAAACGACGTTTATTTCGGTGTAATTCGGGTGAATTTCAGGTTTCATTGTTTTAATGGTCTCCTAAATAATTTGATGCTTATTGTAATTTTTCACGCTCAAAACGCAATCTGTAATAATAAGTGTCTTTCAGATGAAAAATCAAGCCGAAAGGTTTTCTGATGATTGACTTTTGAAAATTCAGGGTTTACACGGAAGCGAAAACACCGTAAAAGTTGAGAATTTCGATGCCGACCAATTCGCCGGTTTCATCGTAATCAAAAACGACTTCATCGTCTAAATCAGCTTTACTGGATGCCGCTTTTGAATTTGAAATTTTAATATAAAGCAAATCGGCATCTTCCTGATACTCGATTTCAAGCCAATCCGCCGGAACTTCAACTCGATGCTGTGCTAAGTCGAGCCATTCGCTGACCGCATCGAAATGTTTCTTTAATTGCCGCGTCGCCATATTATTTTTCTTTGATTATAGTCGGACATAATTATCGCCGTGCTGATAAAACCGTCTTTTTCTCCGTCTTCATTCGTGTATTCGATATAAAAAACGTGCAGCCATCGCTCATAACCGAGATTCAAAACGGCAACTTTCGAGCCTTTGTTTCCGCGCAGAATAAATTCGGGATTATAAACGGCATCGAGAACATCCTGAAGCCGACCGCTCATTTCCGGTCTTTTTTCGACGATGTGTTCATACCAACGCTCTTCGGTTAAACGAATCGGACAGCCGTCAATAGATTCTACAACGTCTAAAATCATAATGCGAGATTTTTGTCTATTTCGGAGAATTTAACAAATGCTCCAATCTATGTTCTTTGATTTCATAGAAATTTTTAATTTTCTGAATCTGTTCGTTAAACTTTTCCGTGTCAACCGTTTTCGCGTGTTTCGTGCCGACAATCATATTGTTTTTCGGCGTGTGTTCGGTGGAAATAAACTCGAAAAGTTTGGTGGCATAACCGTTTTTTTCCAAAAGCAGCGAGCGCAAACCGTCGGTAACGGTTTCGGCTTCGCGTTCGAGCATTATGCCGTGCCGGAAAATTCCGCTCAAGAAATCGGGTGCTTTCATCTGCGGGCGGATTTCCTGATGACAGCACGGCGCGACGACGATTAGCTCGACAGCGGCTTTGATTCCTTTGTAAATCGCGTCGTCAGTTGCCGTGTTGCAGGCGTGTAAGGCGATTAGAACATCGGTTTTTTCTAATTCGTAATCACCAATCCAACCTTGAACGAATCGTAAATTTTCAAATTCCGACGCTTTGGCGATGTTGCTGCACAAGCCGACGAGTTCGGATTTGGTGTCAACGCCCGTGATTTTAACGTCAATTCCGCGCGTGTTTTTGAAATAATCGTAAGCCGCGAATGTCAGATAACCTTTGCCCGCGCCCATATCAACGATGTTCAATTCGTTGCGGTCGGCGAGCGGCGATTTGTCAATCAAACTTCCCAAAGTTTCGACGAATTTGTTGATTTGCCGCCATTTGTCCTGCTGTTTATCGCGGATTTCGCCTTTGTCGGTGGTGATTCCCAACGCTTTCAGATAGAAACTGTTTCGGCTGACGAGCGTCTGTTTTTCGCGGTTGTGCGCGACTTCCGGTTTGTCTTTGAAAGTCGGTTTGGCAACATTCAAACGCGATTTTCCTTTTTTGCCGATGTCGAGTTGAAAGTCGTTGTTTAGCGTGAAAAGATGCCCGCTGAAAAAGTCCGCGCCGAGCGATTCTTTAACTTTCGCCACGCCTTCGGCAAACTCGAAATTCTTCGCCGTGTCGCGTGTATCCTGCCGGAAAAGAAAGAAAAGCCGCGTTCCTTTTTTGGTTTCCACAAGTCGAATCAACAATTTTTGCAAATGCGCGTCCGTTCCGCGATAATTGCCTAAAGTCATTTTGACGAAAGTTTTATCGGCGAGCGAGGCGGCGAAAGCGGCGACGAATTTTTCGGTGTTTTCGGTTGACATAAAATTGGAAAATCACAGATTAGCATATATGAATACGGATAAAAATTTGATTGAACGCGACGACTTTTTGAAGAATATTTTATTTATCCTGCGCGAAACTTTTGAAGGTTCGCCCGTCGGCGAGCCGAGCGCATATCTCGACCGGGAAATCGGCGTTTTCCCGACTTTGGATAAACTTTCCGCCGCGCAGGTTTCCAAGGAAATCAACGGTATCTCGATTGCGGCGCACACCGAACATTTCAAGTTTTACCTCGACCGTTTATGCGAATTTATCGAAGGCAGAACCGAAAAAGTCAATTGGGAACAAAGCTGGCTGATTGACGAAGTGAACGACGAAGAATGGAACGCGCTGCGCGATGCGGTGCGAAAAGCCTACGAAAATGTTCTGCGGACATTCGCCAAAGTCGAGGCGTGGAATGGCGATAATATCGGTGATTCGGTGGCAATCGTCGCTCATACGGCGTATCATTTAGGCGCGATTAGACAAATTATGAAGGCGATTTAATAAAAAATGAAAACAATCAATCAGACGGATTTTACGACGGCACTTTCGATTCTATTCCGGGAAACTTTTGAAGGAATGCCGACCGTCGAAGAACAGGTTTTTCTCGACCGCGACGCGGGAATTTTTGCGACGCTCGGGCAGATTGACGCGGAACGGGCTTCGGCGGAAATCAATTTCACGACGATTGCCGCGCACAGCGAACACGCCCGATTTTATATCGAACTGCTCGACAATTATCTGAACAAAGATATGCGCGTGATTGATTTCAAACAAGGCTGGCGCGTCAAAACCGTCGGCGAAAACGAATGGGACGACTTGCGCGGAAATTTGTCGAAAACCTATCGAAAATTTAGCGAAACGCTTTCCAAAAACGAAGAGTGGACGCTGGACGCGATAACCGTCGCCATGGGCATCATAACGCATACGGCATATCATCTCGGCGCGATTCGGCAGATGGCGAAAGGAGTTTAGCCGCGAATAACACGAGTTTCACGAATTATTTTTATTGATTTTTATTCGTGAAATTCGTGTTATTCGCGGCAAAAAAAAATTTATGCAAAACTTATTTCATTTAGCATTTCCCGTAAAAGATTTAGAAGAATCGCGCCGCTTTTACGGCGAAATTCTCGGCTGTGAAGAAGGCAGAAGTTCCGCCAACTGGATTGACTTTAACCTTTTCGGACATCAAATCGTCGCGCATCTCGCGCCCGAAGCCGTCGGCGTTCAGCATCGCAACGAAGTTGATGCCGACCACGTTCCCGTGCCGCATTTCGGCATCGTTTTGCCGATGGACGAATTCAAAAACTTCGCCGAAAATCTGAAATCGAAAGGCGTGGAATTTATCATCGAACCGAAAATCCGTTTCGCGGGTGAAACGGGCGAACAGGCGACGATGTTTTTCTTAGACCCAAGCGGCAACGCGCTCGAATTTAAAGCCTTCGCGGATTTTTCGCAGGTTTTCGCCAAATAATCAATATGAAATTCAAAGTTATCGGGCTGCTGTTTTTATTCGCTGCGGGTTGGCTGACAATCGCGGCGCAAAGTTCAAAACCGGCGAGATTTATCGCCGTTACGATTGACGATTTGCCCGTCATCTCGACGCGCCGGGACATTGCCGTGCGGCGCGAAATCACGACTAAACTGCTCAAGCATTTGACTGACGAGCAAGTTCCGGCAATCGGGTTTGTCAACGAAACGCAGCTTTTCCCGAACGGCAGACGCGACGAAACGCAGGTTGATTTGCTCAGGCAATGGCTCGCCGCCGGACTCGAACTCGGCAATCATACTTTTTCGCATTTGAGTATGAACAAAATTTCCCGTAAAAAATACGAAGCGGAAATTCTGCGCGGCGAGATTGTTACTAAAGAATTGCTGATGGCGAAAAATCAGCCGATTCGATATTTTCGCCACCCGTATTTGATAACCGGCAGGAAATTATCAACCAAACGAAAACTGGCGGAGTTTCTCAAACGGCGCGATTATACAATCGCGCCCGTTACCTTCGATACCGACGATTACCTTTTCGCCCGCGCTTCGGACG
>JAJAYR010000400.1 GCA_026786155.1 Pyrinomonadaceae bacterium | reverse complement strand
TGCCGAACAAGCAAAAAATCTTATTCGTTAACCAGCCCGCCCCCGGCTATTTTAGTTTTTTGGAAAAAAAAACGCCCGCCGGTTTCGACGTCACGATTCGCCCGATGTTTTCGGATGATAATCAATCCGTCGAAGCGACGGTGAACGCCGCGCCCGCTTATCAAACGGAAGTCGCTTCGGTTGATTTTTTCGCCTCGAATCCGAAGATGTCCGTGCCGGATGTAAAATTGCCGGATTATTCGTTCGTCAATTCGCCAAAGCCGCCCGAAGTAAAATTTGAATCCGTCGAACCGCCGCAGATTTCACAGGCGGAATATCAGCCCGACGCTTCGCCGCCGGTGGAAGCCGTCTGGTATTCGGAACCGCCGCCGGTTGTTTCGTCGAAGGTCAATTCGCGGGCGCAGGAACGAATGGACGCGCTCTTTTATAAAATGGCGGAAATCGGCGCGTCGGACTTTCATCTGTCAACGATTATGCCGCCGATGATTCGCAAAGACGGCAGAATGAATACGCTGGAAACCGATGAACCGACGCTGACTGCCGAAGCGATGAAGGAACTGCTGACCTCGATTATGCCCGCCAAAAATCAGGAAGAATTCGCCCGCCGACACGACACGGATTTTGCGTATGCAATCGAAAATCTGGCACGTTTTCGCGCCAATATCTTTCTGGACAGAAAAGGAATGGGCGGCGTTTTCCGCATTATTCCGGCGAAAATCACGACCGCCGAACAACTCGGACTTTCCAAAGCGATTCTAGATTTGTGCAATTTGTCGAAAGGTTTAGTCGTCGTGACGGGTCCGACCGGCAGCGGCAAATCAACGACGCTCTGCGCGATGGTCAATTATATCAATTACCGGCGCGAAGACCATATTATTACGATTGAAGACCCGATTGAATTTACGCACGAAAACCAAAAATGCTTAGTCAACCAGCGCGAAGTTCACAACCACACCGATTCGTTCAAAGACGCGCTCCGCGCCGCGCTGCGTGAAGACCCGGACATTTTATTAGTCGGTGAAATGCGCGACCTCGAAACGATTGCGATTGCGATTGAAACTGCCGAAACCGGACATCTCGTTTTCGGAACTCTTCATACGACGACCGCCGCTTCGACCGTTGACCGCATCATTGACCAATTTCCCGCCGACCGCCAGCAGCAAATCCGCGTGATGTTGAGCGAATCGTTAAAAGGCGTTGTCTCGCAAACCTTATTGCCGAAAAAAGGCGGCGGACGAGTCGCCGCGCTCGAAGTTTTAATCGTTACGCCCGCGATTTCCAATCTGATCCGCGAAGGCAAAACCTTTCAAATCCCGTCGGCGATGCAAACCGGCAAACAGTACGGAATGGTAATGCTCAACGACGCGCTGATGGAATTAGTTCAAAAAGGAGTTGTCGAACCGCGCGATGCGTATCTCAAAGCCGTCGAAAAACCGGGCTTTGAAGCGTTGCTGACCAGAAACGGTTTTAAACTTTAATCGAAATTTACAAAGAAATTTGTCAGGCGGCGGGTTCACCGCCGCCCGTTTTGTTTTAAAGTGAATGTGTTAAAATCCGTTTGAGGTGGAAGTTTTATGGACGTAACAATAAAGGAAATATCGCCCGCGACCGTCAACGCTTTACAGGCTTTGGCGCAAAAGAACGGTAAATCTTTGGAAGAATATGCGCGTTCCGTTTTGGAACGCGAGACGCAAAACATTTCAGAAAACGACGCTGAAAAGGAACAGTGGCTAAAGGATTTCAACGAATGGATGAACAGCCTCGACCCGAACACGCCGAATCTGACGGATGAGCAAATCAGTCGTGAAAGCATTTACGAAGAGCAAATTTTGAGACAGTTATGAAATATCTTCTCGACACGAATATTCTTCTGCGCTTAATCGAACTGGCTCATTCGCAACATAGAGAAACGATTGAAGCACTAAAAAAATTGCGTCGGCGAAACTGCACATTTTATATTCTCCTGCAAAATGTTTCCGAATTTTGGAACGTCGGCACTCGTCCGACCGATAAAAACGGTTTAGGTCTTTCGATTGCCCGCGCCGATTCGCACCTCTCGCGTTTTGAAAGATTATTTACAATTCTCCCCGATACGAAAGATGTTTATAAAAACTGGCGCGAGTTAGTCGTTAATCATTCGGTTTCGGGCGTAAAGGTTCACGACGCAAAAATCGTGGCGGCGATGAAAGCCCATAATATTCAAAATCTTCTGACTTTTAATGTGAAGGATTTCAGACGCTACACGGAAATTAAAGCAATCGAACCGAAAGACGTTTAGAATTTATCGAGGAACAAATAACTTTACGCTTTTTCCCAACGATTATTTGAACGGGCGGTCAAGACGAGTCCGAGGCTGGCGGCGGTTAGCAGAACGAGCGCGAAAGTCCAAAAATATGGAATCGAGAGCAGCAAAGTCCAGACGAATGTGCCGATGAACAGCGCGAGCGTTTCCGAATGTTTGCTGTCAGGCAGAAACCGTTTCTGCAATCGTTTGCCGACGCTGACCTGCAACGCGACGCGACCGAAAACGAAGCTGACAACCAATAAAAGAAACGACATCATCACGACAATCGCGTAGACATAACTCGGCAGAAAACTCAAACTCAACATCACGCCGACGGTTGTAACGAGCAAGCCGAC
The DNA here is from genome assembly GCA_026786155.1 of Pyrinomonadaceae bacterium. Taxonomy (GTDB): domain Bacteria; phylum Acidobacteriota; class Blastocatellia; order Pyrinomonadales; family Pyrinomonadaceae. The sequence continues at coordinate 2,646 of JAJAYR010000400.1, read as the reverse complement.
CATTCCGAAGGCGACGACTTTCAGCGGCGAAAGTTGAAACCGCGCAACGGCGCGACTGACCGCGCCGGGCGCAATCGTCGTCAAAGCCAGCGAAATAACAAACCAGAAAAGCATTAACAGAATGCGTTGGGTAAGAAAACTCCACGTCAAACCCGGCGCGAAAAGCTGCGAAGGATTTTGCGTCAGGTGGCGAAGTTCTTCCTCGTAACCGGCATACATAATCGTTTCTTTGCCGGGATTTCGCAGCGGATTTTTGCTTTCGGGACGATATACGCCGCCGAATGAGATGACATCGCCGCCGATAAAAGCCGTTTCTTTTTGAATTATCGAACCGCCGATAGTCGCCACGTCGCCGTCAACTCTGCCTTCGACGATGACATCGCCGCCGAACACCAGAACGCCTTTGGCGTGTTCTTTGACAATCACGGTTTTGCCGAACGAAAAAACGTCGCTGTCTTTGGCGTCGCCGATGATGATGGTTTTTTCGTCAGCTTGTGTGGCAATCGAAGTTTGCGCGTAAAAGGTGGAAACGGCGATTAAAACAAAAATAAACACCGCCGAAATTTGTCCGAAGGAGATGCGTAAATCCTTGAAAGTGGCTGTCTGACCGGCTATGTAAATCACTTTTCCTGAGCTTGAATTTTTAATCTCGGAGAACGGACGATAAATCGCAGCAGCGCAAATAATGGAAGACCAAAGCAAATTATCGTCAGCGCGAGAGAAACCGTCGAATTAAAAATTAACTGCGAACCTATCGAACGCAAAATAACCGCCGTGCCGAGCGCGATGTCGTAAAAGAGGTGAAAAGCAAATCCGATAACAATCAAAAACTGCTCGGCAAAACCCGCAAAGGTATTTAAAACCGTTTGCGTTTCTCCGCCCAACCCTAAAAGAACCAGCAAAAATAACGCCGCGCAGACGAACAAAGCCTTCGAGCGTTCCTGCGGACGGCGCAAACCGCTGACTTTGCTTTCGGCGTTGGCGACGACGATTCTGGTGAAATTTTCGGGCAGTTTGATTTCACTTTCGCCTTCGAGAGCGAAATCCAAAACGCAGAGAAGTTTTTTCTGTTCGTTGAGTTCTCTGCGGCATTCGCCGCAAACCGCCAGATGCGCTTCGAGTTCGATTTCTTCGCGCAGGAGCAGTTCGCCGTCAATATACGCGGCGAGGTCGCTTCTCTGCGAACAAATTTTTTCGATGGCGGCGATATTCATTTTGTCAGAACCATCTGCGGCAGCGGATGGTTAATTTTGCAAAAGCAGTTTCAGTTCAAAAATTTAAACCATCCGCTGCCGCAGACGGTTCTGACTTTACTTTAAAAACTTGATCGTCAGCGGATATTCCCAAAGTTCGCCGTTGTTGGCTTTAATTGCGCCGATAATCGGAAAGACGATGCTCATAATTCCGAGCGCGATGAGTCCGAGAAATCCGATTAAAATAATACTTAAAACAACGGACACGGCGAAATAAATTACCGATGAAATCAGCCAGTTGACGACCATTTTGCCGTGCGCGTCGAGCGCGGGCGTTTCATTCTTTTTCATTTGCCAGAGAACAATCGGGACGACGATTCCGGCGGGCGGCAAAATTATATTCAGAAGCTGCGACAGGTGCAAAAACATTCCCATCTGTTTTTGTTCCGACGTTTGAAGTCCCATCGGCGGTTGATACTGCATATTGTAACTCATCGTTTTTTCTCCTTTGATAAACTTTTATAAACCCGTAAATCCGCGTTCGAGGAACATTTCGCGCATCATTTCACGCGCTCTGAACAAACGATTTTTCACCGTTCCGAGCGGCAGATTGGTAACTTCAGCGATTTCGTCATAGCTTAAATCCTGCGTGTGCCGCAGTAAAATCAATTCCCGATAAACCGGCGGCAGACATTTGACGACCGCTTCGATTTCCGTGCGCCACTCGCTGCGTTCTCGTTCCTGTTCGGGATTCGGCTGCGGGCTTTCGATTTGCAGTTGATACGTGCCGTCGGCGTTTTCCGCTTCGAGGCTTTGCTGATAAACCGAATTGCGGCGCATATAATCAATCGCCGCGTTGTGCGCGATGCGATAGAGCCACGTCGAAAATTTATATTCGGAACTGTAGCGCGTCAGCGAATTATAAACCTTGATAAAAACTTCCTGCGTCACGTCGAGCGAAGCGTCGTAATTGTTCAGCATTCGATAAACGTAGCCGGTAATCGGACGCTGATAACGGCGCACCAATTCTTCAAAATTATCCTCGCGCCCGGCGATGGCGTTGGCTATCAATTCAACGTCGGGAACATTTTTGATATTCGATAATGCAAATGCTTGTGTCGTCATATTTGCCAAGTTATTACGGTATTGTTTCCGAGATTGTTTCAAAACACAAAAGGGAAAATGTGAAATTTTTTGCTTAAGCAGGTCAGTAAAAATTTTGCGACATTTTCCGGCGTGTTCTGAGTTCCATCTTGAGACGGCTTGCCGCCGCGCTGCGCTGGCGGCAACACGCTGAAGCGTGAACTCAGAACTTTTCAAAAGACCCCAAAATTTTTACTCACCTGCATAAGTCATCGAAGATGACCGACATTATACGCGGAGCGAGAATCGCTAGGAACAAGGTAAATCAGACAATCGCTCGCTGAAAGTGAGCAACAATAACTCATTTGTT
>JAJAYR010000399.1 GCA_026786155.1 Pyrinomonadaceae bacterium | reverse complement strand
GGGCAGAAAAGATGCGTCATAAACGAAATTCTCTTCCGCCAGCACGTCGAAAATCCACGAATCTTTTTCGTAATTAAGTTTTTCCGCCGCCCGGTAGCCGATGATTTTTTGCCCGCCCGCGTCTTCCAAAGCGCGATTCGTGCGGCGCAAATCTTCCCGGAATTCTTCGTTCGTCAGATTTTTCAAACTGCGGTGATAAAATCCGCGCGAAGCAACTTCGTGTCCGCGCGAAACGATTTCACGAATCAGTTGCGGGTTTTGTTCGGCAATCCAGCCGAGAACGAAAAACGTCGCCTTCGTCTTGAATTCGTCGAGCAAAGCCAGCGTTTTCAAAGTGTTCTGTTCGTAACGGGGTTCAAACCGCGACCAGTTTCGCTGCTGAATCAGATTTTCAAACGCGCCGACGTGAAAATAATCTTCGACCAGCACGGTCAGCAGATGTTTTTTAGTTGTCGCGTTATTATTCATTTTCGATTTTGTTCGTTTAATTTAACGCCAAGGCGCCAAGGCGCAGAGCCGCAAAGGTAAAAATAAATCAAACTTTTAAATTTCCGACTTTCATATTATTCTTTGCGTCTTCGCGGCTTTGCGCCTTGGCGTTAAAAATCTGACTTAAAATATCAACGATTTGCTTTGCCGCCGTGCCGTCGCCGAATGGGTTGGCGATTTTTCCGACGGAATTTATCCAGCTTTCGTCGGCGTAATTTTCCTCTAAAAATCTTTTCAAATTTCCGCCGACCAAGCGGGCGATTCCCGTCTCAATCGCTTCGGGACGTTCGGTATTTTCTCTTAAAACAAGCAGCGGTTTGCCCAAACTCGGGGCTTCTTCCTGAACGCCGCCCGAATCGGAAACTATCAGCCACGCCGCTTTCATCAGCGCGGCGAAGTCGGCGTAATCGAGCGGTTCGAGCAGAAAAGTTCTTTCCCGATTCGCTAAGATTTTTTCGGTCGCCGTTCGCACGTTCGGGTTCGGATGAACGGGAAAAATAACCGCCACGTCTTTATTCTTAAAAACAAAATCGCGCAGGGTTTCCAGATTTTCCGCCATTGCGTCGCCGAAACTTTCGCGGCGGTGCGTGGTCAAAAGAATCCGTTTTAAACCGTGCGTCTCGGCAAGCAATTTTTTGATTTTCGCGCTTGGTTTTTTATTTTTCAATATAAAATGCAGCGCGTCAACGACCGTGTTGCCGCACACGAAAATCGTCTTTTCATTGATATTTTCGGCGGTCAGATTTCGTTTATTGCCGTCGGTGGCGCAAAAATGAAACGTCGCCAACTGCGAAATCAAACGGCGATTGGCTTCTTCGGGAAACGGACTGAGCAGATTGCCCGAACGCAGACCGGCTTCGATATGTCCGATTTTTATTTTCCGATTAAAGGCAGCGAACGCGCCCGCAAACGCCGTTGTCGTGTCGCCCTGCACCAAAATCACGTCGGGTTTTTCATCGGCTAAAACCGCGTCGAGTTTTTCCAGAACCTTCGCGCCGACCGTGTTCGGCGTTTGATTCGGCGTCATCACGTCCAAATCGTAATCAACTTTAATCTTGAAAATCTCCAGAACCGGCGCGAGCAAATTGGTGTGCTGGCTGGAAGACGCGACGACGGTTTGAAAAGATTTGTGTTTTTTTAATTCAAAAATTACCGGCGCGAGTTTAATCGCTTCGGGGCGCGTGCCGAAAAGCACGAGAATTTTGCGCGGGGATTTTCCGGGCGCGTTGCGAATTTCGCCCGTTCGCGTCGCCGTTTTTTGAAAGCCGTCTAACATTCGTTTATTGTATCTCGAAGAACTGGTAAAATTATTGCAATGAAGATTTTTTCGGTTGGCGCTTTAATTTTGCTCGGTTGCTTTCAGGTGTTTCCGCAAGAAAACAATCAAAGAGTTCTGCGCGGAAAAGTAGTTGATGTCAAAGGTTTGCCGATTGAAAAAGCGGAAGTCAAAATCGTTTCAAAATCCGGTCAAAATTTCCCGTGTCAATCGGAAGGCGAAGGGTATTTTGTGTGCGAGTCGGGTTTTGATAATAATTTCACGCTTCTCATCGAAGCACGAGACTTTTCTATTCTACGACAAACCTTCGCCAATTTGCAAGATTTTCCGCAAAACAATGTTTTTACACTCGCGCCCGCCAATTTGCGCGAAGAAGTCATCATCACCGCCAACCTCACTGAAACGCGCATCGGCGAAACGCCCGCGAGTGTTGTTACGCTGTCCGAAACCGAATTAAAAACCACCGCCGCGCCGACGATTGACGACGCGCTGCGGCAAGTCGCGGGCTTTTCGCTGTTCCGTCGAACGGGCAGCCGTTACGCCAACCCGACGGCGCAGGGAGTTTCTTTGCGCGGTGTCGGCGCGTCGGGCGCGAGTCGTTCGCTGGTTTTATCGGACGGCGTGATATTGAATGATGCGTTCGGCGGCTGGATAATTTGGAGTCGCGTTCCGACGATTGCCGTCGAGCGCGTCGAAGTTCTGCGCGGCGGCGCGTCGAGTCTTTACGGCAACGATTCGTTGAGCGGAACGATTAACATTCTATCGAAAAAAACTCGTGAAAAATTCGCTTTTGCGGCGGAGATTTACGGCGGAACGCAGCGAACATTTTCGGGTTCGACCGCTTTCGGGTTCAAAAAAAATGATTGGACGGCGGATTTTGTCGCCGCGCAGTTTCAAACGAAAGGCTACATTTTAGTTGACGAAATCGAGCGCGGAACAGCCGACAGTTTCGCCGGTTCGCGGAATTTGAATTTGTCGGCGCGATTTGGCAAAACCTTCGGCGAACGCGCTGACATATTTTTTAAGCCGTCATATTTCGGCGAATCGCGCACGAACGGCACATC
>JAJAYR010000398.1 GCA_026786155.1 Pyrinomonadaceae bacterium | reverse complement strand
CGCGGAAATAGTCCAGAGTTTTTTCGTCCGTCGGGAAAAATCCCATCGTCGCGCCGTATTCCGGTGCCATATTCGCAATCGTCGCGCGGTCGGTTGCCGTTAAAGCGGTTGCGCCTTCGCCGAAAAATTCGACGAATTTGCCGACGACTTTCGCTTCGCGCAAAATCTGCGTGATTCGCAAAACCAAATCGGTCGCCGTCGTGCCTTCCGGCAAATCACCCGACAGGTGAACGCCGACGACATCGGGCGTTAAGAAATAAACCGGCTGCCCCAACATTCCGGCTTCGGCTTCGATGCCGCCCACGCCCCAACCCACAATTCCCAAACCATTAATCATCGTCGTGTGCGAATCCGTTCCGACTAAAGTATCAGGATAATAAACGCCGTCTTTTTCAAACACGCCTTTCGCCAGATATTCGAGATTAACCTGATGAACGATGCCGATGCCCGGCGGCACGACGCTGAAACCGTCAAACGCCTGCGTTCCCCATTTCAGGAAACGGTAACGCTGTTCGTTGCGGCGAAATTCCATCTCCATATTTTTCCGATACGCCGTTTCGCTGCCCGCGTAATCAACCTGCACCGAATGGTCAATCACCAAATCAACCGGCACGAGCGGTTCGATTAAACTCGTATCTTTGCCGAGTTTTTCAACCGCCGAACGCATCGCCGCCAAATCCACGAGCAGCGGAACGCCGGTAAAATCCTGCAAAATAACGCGGGCGACGACGAACGGGATTTCCTCGATGCGCTCGGCGTTCGCGCCCCAGTTCGCCACGTTGCGAACGTCTTTTTCCTGAACCTTTTTCTCGTCGAAATTGCGTAAAACCGATTCCAAAACGATGCGAATCGAAATCGGCAGACACGAAATGTTCGCTACGCCTTCCCGTTCAAGTTGCGGCAGCGAATAAAACGTGCCGTCCGCGCCCGTTCCGGTTTTAAATGTTTGTCTGGTATTGAAAAGATTATGCGCCATAAATGTTTGAATTCCTTGACCGAAGATGGTAAATCCGATTTGTTTCAGTAATTTAAGTTTAAGAGAGACGGTTTGATTTTGCAACAATCCGCCGTTTATTAACTTTTACCGTTTTTAACTTTTATCTTTCCGGCTATCGCGCTATATTCAAACTTCGTCAAAAAGTCGAAAAACTCCGCAAATCAATGAACGAAGGCGACAGTCGAAAAAATGATTTTTACAAAATTTTCCGACCGAAAATTTGTGCAGAAACTCAAGCGTTTCCCGACGCGCTTTCGCCAACGCCTGTTTTCGTATAGATTTTTCGCCTATCTCGCCATTTTAGGACCCGGCATTATCGCCGCCAACGCGGGCAACGACGCGAGCGGCATCGCCACTTATTCGAGCGTCGGCGCGGGCTACGGCTACACGCTTTTGTGGGTGTTCGTGCCGATGACTCTGAGTTTAATCGTCGTGCAGGAAATGTGCGTCCGAATGGGTGTCGTTACCGGACAAGGCTTGGCGGATTTGATTCGGGAACAGTTCGGCGTACGCTGGACGGCGTTCGTGATGCTCGCGCTGCTGATTGCCAACACGGGCGTGATAATTTCCGAATTCGTCGGCATCGCGCAGGCTTCGGAACTGTTCGGCATTTCGCGCTATTTGACGATTCCGGTAACGGCGGCGGCGATTTGGTGGCTGGTCGTCAAAGGTTCGCAGAAGCGCGTCGAGCGGGTTTTTCTGGCGATGTCGCTCGTGTTTTTCGGCTATGTGATTTCGGCTTTTCTGGCGAAACCTGATTGGTCGGAAGTCGCCGCCGAAGCCTTTCAGCCACATTTCAGCCTTGAATCCGGTTATCTTTTTACGATGATTGCGCTTATCGGCACGACGATAACGCCGTTTATGCAGGTTTTCGTGCAGTCGTCGGTTGTCGAAAAAAATCTGGATAAGGAAGATTATCCGCTGGTTCGCGCCGATGTCATTGTCGGAACGCTGTTCGCGTGTTCTATTGCCGCGTTCATCGTCATTTCGACCGCCGCGACGTTGAATAAACAGGGCATCACCGAACTCGATTCCGCCGCGACCGCCGCTAAATCGCTCGCTCCCGTTGCCGGAATTTACGCGCAATACCTGTTCGCCGTCGGACTGTTCGGCGCGGCGATGCTGGCGATGGGCGTTTTGCCGCTGGCGACGGCTTACTCGGTCAGCGAAGCGTTGGGATTTGAGAAAGGTTTGTCGCATTCGTTCCGCGAAGCACCGATTTTTCTCGGCATATTTTCAACTCTGATTGTCGTCGGCGCAGTCGTCGCGCTGATTCCCGGTATTCCGCAAATCAGATTGCTGCTGTTCACGCAAGCCATCAACGGACTTTTGCTGCCGATTATTTTGATAGCCATCGTTTCGCTTGCCAGCAACCGCGAAATTATGGGCGAATATCGCAACAGCCTGTGGTTCAACATTTTGGCGTGGACGATTGCGGTGGTCGTTTCCGGTCTGTCGCTGCTGCTGCTCGGCACGACGGTGATTGATTTTTTCTGATTTTTCTGGCAATAATCTGAAAACTATTTATGCAATTTTCCGATTTGCGAAATAAATTTTTATTTTTCATCATCTTTGTCAGCATTATCACGCTGTTTCTGATAATTTTTCCGTTCGTCGAAATGCCGCTCAAGGCATATATTCTAAATTTGTTCGGCGCGACCGACCGGATGATGGGCGACACGGCGGTTGCTTTGTTCGAGCAGGTTCTTCACATTATAAAAATCATTCTCTGGATGAGTCTGATTATTTCGATTGTCCGGTTCGCCAATTTTCTGATTTTCAACGCCGCGTTCCGGTCGAACGAATATGAAATTTCGTCGCTGCTGCGAAACGTCTTTTCGATAATCATTTACATCGTGGCGTTTTTCGTCGTTTTCAATTCGCAGTATCCGAAGGTTGACCTCGCCGCGCTGTTCACGACTTCGACGATTTTGGGCGTGATTATCGGTTTGGCTTTGCAGGACACTTTGGGCAATTTGTTTTCCGGTTTGGCGATTCAAGCCGACCAGCCGTTTCAAATCGGCGACGTCATTGCGATTCCGACCAAAGGCGAAGGCGTGATTGAAAATATCTCGTGGCGCGGCGTGAAAATCCGCACGTATCAAAACAAATTATTAGTCATCAGCAACAGCGTTCTCGGCAAGGAATCGGTCGAAGTCGCGCCGCGCGATAATTTGAACGCACGGCTCGTTTTCTTCAACACTTTGTATGCTCATTCGCCCGCCAAAACGATTCAAACCGTCCGCGAAGTCGTCCGGCAGGTCGAAAACGTCTCGCCGAAAATTCGTCCCATCGTCCGCGTCCGCAATTTGGGCGATAATGGAATTGATTTTGAAATCAAATACTGGCTCGAAGATTACACGAAATACAACGACACGGACGCGCTGATTCGGCAGCGCGTCTGGTATGCGTTTCAGCGCGAAAAAATCGAATTTGCCTACCCGACGCGGACGATTCACGTCGAGACGAAAACGCAGGATAATGTTTTCATCGAACCGAGCAGCGAAATTTTTGAACGCTTTAACAATATCCCTATTTTCGCGCCGCTGTCCGACGAAGAAACGCGCCAACTCGCTGAAAACTCGCTCGTGCGGGTTTTCGCGCCCGGCGAAAAAATCGTCCGGCAAGGGCAACAGGGCAACTCGATGTTCATCATTCATCGCGGCGCGGTAACGGTCGAGGCGAAGGAGGAAGGCGTTCCGAAAATTTTGCGAAACCTGCGCGAAGGCGATTTTTTCGGCGAGATGGGTTTGCTGACCGGCGAACCGCGCACCGCGACGGTCGTCGCACAGGAAGAAACCGAAGTCCTGGAAATCAACAATTTATGTCTGAAACCGATTCTCGAAGAAAATCCCGAACTCGTTAAAACTCTCAGTCAAATCGTCGAAGAACGCCGCCTCGCGCTGGATAAATTAGAATCGGAAATCAATCCCGGCAAAATGGCTGACAAATCCAGCGTCGTTAATTCCATCAAAAAGTTTTTCGGTTTGAGTTAAAAGACAATCAATAAATGGTGGAGTTTCAAATTTTATGTTGGATGAATTTTTTAGTTGATTTTACTTCGGGATAATTTGTGCAGCAGCACCTGATGATTATGTTACGCGGAATATAAAATCTTGCGGCTGTGCCGTTTGCTGTGCGGAAAGGGTGTGCCTTTCCGTCAAATTTCGTCAGAGATAAAGAGGCTGCGCCTCGCTTCTGGCGAATAGTATGAGGCACAGCCTCACCAAAACTTGAAATGCTTGCGAAAAGGCACAGCCTTTCCGCACATCGGCGGGCAAAGCCCGAAAATCGCGCTTTTACATCAATAAATTCCACAAAAAAAATCGTGAGCCAAATTTCTTTAGCTCACGATTTTTGCCAAATCAAACGCGCTTTAATAAATCGTAAATGTATAGGAAACCGTTTTGGAAACGCCGTAAGGAACGCCGTTTCTCTTCGGCGGTTCAAAGCGAATCTGCCGCGCCGCCGCAATCGCCTGTTCGGTCAACCCATATGGCAAACCGCTGACCGGCGCGATACTGCCGATTTGTCCGCTTGCCGTGAAAGTAATTTTCAAAGTAACCGTTCCCGTAACCTGATTCTGCCGCGCCGCGTCGGTGTATTTCGGCGACGGTTTAGAAATAATTTTAAGTGCTTCGGTCGGTCCAACCGGCTTTGGTTCCGGCGGCGGCGGCGGCGGTCTGGGAACTCCGCTGCCCGAACCTGTTCCGCCTCCGTTTCCATCACCGTTGCCGCTTCCGCTTCCCGAACCGAGTCCCGAACCTTGTCCGGTGCCGCGTCCGCTTCCCTGTCCCGTTCCGGTGCCGGAACCTTGTCCGCCGCCGCTTCCCGTGCCATCGGACGAAAGCGTATATTTTGAATTCGGGTCGCCGTATGGTCCTTCAGTCGGTTTTGTAGGTTTATTTCCCTGCGTTGACGCAATTGGCTGTTTTAACTCGAAATCTTTTTGAACGATAGTTTTCGTCGGAGCAATTAGTGGCTTTTCCGTTTGCGGCGCAAGTTTTCCTTGAGAAGTCGGTGTTTCCTCTTTACGTCCGCCGCCGCCGCCGCCGCCGCCGTCATCGTCATCTTTTTTCGGCTGCTCTTTTTCAACTTCAAACGGCACGTCATCAATAACGGCGAGAAAAACCGGATTATCCGAATCAATCTCGCCGATGCCGAAATCTTTATTGAAAATCGAATAAACGGCACTGCTCAAAACTACCACGACCATCACGACCATCGTTCCGAGCAAAAGCCCGTTGCGCTGTCTGCCGTTTTTTTCTTCGATAACGGTAATATGATAGCCGTCGTCATCAGCTTTTCGGGCAGTATTTGAATACGGCTGAAAATTGTTCGCCTGATATTGATTGTCGTTCGCGCCTGCCGCCGCCGCAAAAGTTTTGGTTTCGGGAATGAAATTGTCTTCAGCAATTTCTTCGGTTTCCGCTTTATTCGGACTTTCCAATTCTTTTATATCCGCTAAATTATAAGTTTGCGTTTGGTTGGAAGCGGGGAAAACTTTCGTCGCGGCGATGTTGGGTATTTCGATATTTGCCGCAGTTTCGGCGGCAATCGGCTTGGCGGCGATTGCCGCGATTGCCGGAACTTCTAAAATATCGTTTTTCACAACCGCTTTTTTAGGCTCGATAATCGGCACGATTCTTTCAGCAAGCGGTGCGGCTTTTTCGACAATTGCAGGTTCGCCGCTGTTGACCGGATTCATCTCGAATGCCGACAGCGGTTCGGCGCAATTCGGACAAAAAGCGAACTTTTCGGCAAAACTTTCTTCACACGCGGCACAGTATTTAACTATTTTTCCCATCTTTCCAGCCTCTCAAATGTTTCTTAAACTCTTTCCGTCGGGGAAAGTCCGATACACTTTTTTATTATAACGCGATTTTTGCAGATGTTAAGTTTTCGGGGAACTTTTTGACTTAACATCAATTCAGGATTACAACATTCATAGATGCAGCCGCCGTTTGACGCGATGCCTAAGGACATCTAAAATTTTCATTCGTGAACTGCAATTCGTCAATCGTCAATCGGTCAGCCAAGCCTTTTTGAATAACAACGAAAAACGACGAGTCGGCAACTAAAGATTTTACAATCCGCGATTCCCGTTATAAACAATGAATACCAGAAATTATCTTAACAAATCTGCGCTGGCGGCTTTGATTTTATTCGCCGCCGCATCTTTTTCACCTTTTTCATTCGCCCAAACCGCTAAATCGTCCGCGCCGCGGCAGGAAAAACTGTTGAACAATCTGAAACTTTTGATGTGGCAGGACGCAGGCACAGACAAAGTTACGGTCAAACTGCGCGTTCACAGCGGCGCGGCGTTCGACACTTTGAACAAAGAAGGCACGATGGCGATGCTCGCCGACGCGCTGTTTCCAAACGAATCGGTCAAGGAATTTTTCCGCGACGATTTGGGCGGCAGTTTAGAAGTCTCAAGCAATTACGATTACCTTCAAATCCGCGCGACGGGCAACGCCGACCAGGTTTTAACGATTCTCGAAACCGTCGCCGCCGCCATCACGAAACCGACTTTAGACAAGGAAACGACCGCCAAAGTCAAAACCGCCAGACTCGAACGCATCAAAGAATTAGAAAAAAATCCGTCATACATCGCTGATTTAGCCGTCGCCAAACGCTTGTTCGGCAACTATCCTTATGGCAGAAGCGCGGAAGGCACGACCGAATCTCTAACGAAAATTGATTTCGCCGATTTGATTTTAGCCAAACAAAGATTTCTCACCGCCGACAACGCGACGCTCGCCGTCAGCGGCAACATCAAATACGATTACGTTTTTAAAGCCGTCCGCCAGCTTTTCGGCGGCTGGGAGAAAGCCGACAAAAAAGTTCCCGCAACCTTTGCCCAGCCGAACGCGCTCAACGAAGAAATCGCCAAAGTTTATATAAACAATCTGGACCAAGAATTTGCGCGAAACGCTTTTAACGGAGTTGCCAGAAGTGATAAAGACTATTTCCCGTCAGTAATTTCAACCAAAATTTGGAACGCGCGATTGAACAAATTCCCGGACGGCTTTGTCAGAAACGAACCGCATTTGCTTCGCGGAATGATTGTTTGGGGACTTTCATTCAACGATGAACCGTCGTCCAAGACCATCAATGATAAAAATAAAAATCTGAAAGAAGTAACCGCTGAAGAATTCGCCAAAGCCAAAACCGATTTGTTAAGCGAGATGAATCAAAAAAATACGGTTGATTGGTGGCTGGACGTTGATACGTTCAAACTCGTTTCGGTTAAAGACGAAATGCAGCAGATTGCCAGTCTGACAATCGGTGAAGTAAATCAATATGCCGCAAAATTACAAAAAGCCCCGAACGTAACTATCTTCTTCGAGAAACAAAATTGATTATCAACCTCCGCGAATCTTTGCGTCAGCCTTTGCGTTCTTTGCGTTCCAAAGTTTTAGTATCGCAAAGTAACGCGGAGGCTGACGCAAAGGTGCGCTGAGAAATCCTGAACATAATGAATGAAAATGAACTTTCGAGTTTTACCATCGGGCAGGCGATGAAAATTCATACGACACTCGGCGCGGGTTTGCTTGAGTCGGTTTATAAAGAGTGTTTATTTTACGAACTGCAAAAAAGCGGACTGTTCGTTGAAAAAGAAAAACCTTATCCGCTGATTTACGAAGAGATAAAACTCGAATGCGGATTCAGGGCTGATTTGGTTGTCGAAAACAAAATAATTCTCGAAATCAAATGCGTTGACTCACTGAACGATATTCACAAAGCACAATTATTAACTTATCTGCGATTGTCAGATTGCAAACTTGGTTTATTATTAAACTTCAAGGTTTTGCATTTACGCGACGGCATCAAACGAGTCGTCAACAATCTTTTAAGAACCTTCGCGCTCCTTTGCGTCAGCCTTCGCGTAACTTTGCGATACTAAATCTTTTGGAACGCAAAGGTTCGCAGAGGGTTACGCAAAGGAGCGTAAAGGAGATTTGATGTCAAACGAGAGAACCGCCAACGAATTAAAACACGCCGAAGCCGTCCGCGAAATGTTTTCGGGAATTGCGACGAAATACGATTTTTTAAATCATTTTTTGTCGGTCAACATTGATAAAAAATGGCGCAGACTGGTTTCCGAAAAATTAAAATCAGTTTTGGAAAATCCCGCCGCGCTCGTTTTGGATGTTGCCTGCGGCACGGGCGATTTATCGCTCGAACTGCAAAAAAACGCGCGGGCAAAAGTCGTCGGCACGGATTTCTGCCGCCCGATGCTCGCCGTCGCCTTTGATAAAAACGCGAAAGTCGAAACCAAAATTCCCTACGTCGAAGCCGACGGAATGAATCTGTCATTCGCCGACGAAACTTTCGACGCGGTGACGATTGCCTTCGGACTGCGAAATTTTTCCAACTGGCAAAACGGGTTAATCGAACTGCGCCGCGTTCTGAAAACCGGCGGCAAGCTCGTCATTTTAGAATTTTCAACGCCGTTAGTTCCGGGTTTTCGGCAGGCATTTCAATTTTATTTCTCAAACATTCTGCCCAGAATCGGCGGCGCGGTCAGCGGTTCGCGCGGCGCGTATGAATATCTGCCCGACTCGGTTTCGCGGTTTCCCGATCAAAAGAATTTAGCGAAAATGATGACCGAAACCAGCTTTTCCGATGTCGAATACAAAAATTTAACCGGCGGAATCGCCGCCATTCATTCAGGAGTAAAATTATGAGCGTCACATTGACCGTTTCCGAAAAAACATATAAAAAACTTGAGAACGTCGCCCGCAGTCGAGGCTTTGAAGACGTGGGAAAATTTCTCGACGAATGGGATGAACTCGAACTTGCCAATCGGCACGAAATAGTTGACGGAATTTTGAAATTTCACGAAGAGATGAAAGAGAAATACGGCGTTACGCCCGACAGCACGGAAATTATCCGCGAGGATAGAATGCGCGGATGAAAAATTTAGTGATTGACAGCAGCGTTTCGGTCAAGTGGTTTATCGCTGAAACCGATTTACCGTCGGCGTTGGAAATTTTGAAGGATTACCGAAATGATAAAGTTTCATTTCTCGCGCCGAATTTAATTTACGCGGAGTTCGGCAATATCGTTTGGAAAAAGCAGGTTTTTCAAAGTCTTGACCGAAAAGACGCGGATTTTGCCATTTGGGAATTCAAGAAAATCGAGTTCGTTCTGACACCGATTTCGACGCTCTTTGACGACGCATATAAAATTGCGGTCAAATACAAACGCTCCTTTTACGACTCGCTTTATCTTGCCCCAAGTGTCGGGGAAAACTGCGCGTTCGTAACCGCCGACGAAAAATTTTACAATGCCGTCAGGCAGGATTTTCCAAAAATGATTTTATTGGCAAATTGGCAGTAAATGAAAT
>JAJAYR010000397.1 GCA_026786155.1 Pyrinomonadaceae bacterium | reverse complement strand
GCGCAAGATTGCAATCGTATCTTCGACGTTCGGCTCGCCGACAAAGACGTTTTGAAACCGCCGCTCCAATGCTTTGTCTTTCTCGATATATTTCTGATATTCGTTCAGCGTCGTCGCGCCGACACAGCGCAGAGTTCCACGCGCCAGCGCAGGCTTTAACATATTCGACGCATCAATCGCGCCTTCGGACGCACCCGCGCCGACGAGCGTATGCAGTTCGTCAATAAACAAAACAATCTGCCCGTCGCTCTTTTCGATTTCATTCAAAACCGCTTTCAAACGGTCTTCAAACTCGCCGCGATATTTCGCGCCCGCCAGCATCGAACCCAAATCAAGTCCGACAAGTTTTTTATTTTTCAAAGTTTCCGGCACATCGCCCGAAACGATTCTCTGCGCCAAACCTTCGACAATCGCCGTTTTGCCAACGCCCGGCTCACCGATTAAAACCGGATTATTTTTAGTTCGGCGCGATAAAACCTGAATCGTCCGCCGGATTTCGTCGTCGCGCCCGATGACCGGGTCGAGTTTTCCTTTACGGGCGCGTTCGGTCAAATCAATCGAATACTTTTCCAACGCCTGAAAATTTTCTTCGGCGTTTTGGTCGGTAATCCGCGCCCCGCCGCGCATTTCGACGATAGCTTTTTCAAGGTCTTCCTTCGTAATCCCGTTCGAGCGCAAAATGCGTCCCGCGTCGCCGATTTTTTCGCCCGCAATCGCCAGTAAAAGATGTTCGGTGGACATATATTCGTCCGTCATCTTTTCGGCTTCCTTCTGCGCTTCCTGAAAAATCGTGTTGATGCGCGATGAAAAAAACTGCTGCCCGCCCGAAACCTGCGGAAATTTCGCAATCGCCGCCTGCACTTCGGTCAAAATCGCTTGGGCATTCGCGCCGACTTTTCCCAAAATCGGGCGCAGCGTTCCTTCTTTCTGCTCCAACATCGAAGCCAGCAGATGTTCCGGTTCAACCTGTTGATTCTGATTTTTTTCGGCAACTCCGATGGCTTCCTGAATCGCTTCCTGTCCGCGAATCGTGTATCTGTCAAATCTCATAAAATCACCTTTTAATTTATAAGTTAGTGTATAAAGATAATAAAATATGAGTGCGATACTGTCAAATATGTGAGCGGATAACTTTATTCACAAAAATTTAACATTTCACCTTTTTCAGATGACACTCCGCGCGTTTGTCGGTTATATTTAGCTTGCACAAAATTCGCAAAATTACAGGTGAACAAATGAGTATAGTTGAAGCGATTTATGAAAACGGCGTGTTTCGTCCGGTTCAGAAAGTTGATTTTCAGGAAGGCGAAAAAGTGGAAATAATCATTAAACTGCCGAAAGAAAAAGATTCAGCCGAAACGATACCGGATTTGGCGATTGATATGGAAATTTCCGATTTGGCGACGAATGTTGATTACTATCTTTATGGCTTGCCGAAACAAACTGAAGAATGAAAAAAGTTTTTGCCGATACTTCGGGTTGGCTGGCGGTTGTCGTTAAATCGGACGCGCTCCACGAAAAAGCCGTCGAAATATATTTGCGGCTGCTCGCATCGAATCGGAATTTTGTCGTTCACGAAGCGATTCTGCTCGAAATCGGAAACAGTTTATCGAACGCTAAAGCGAGAAACATCGCCTTTAGATTAAAAAGAAAATATCGAAAATTCAAATCGTATCGAACTGATTGCACTGTCGCCCGAACTTTACGAAGCAGGTTGGAAACTTTATGCCGAACGAAACGATAAAAATTGGGGAATTGTTGACTGCATCAGTTTTGTTTTGATGAAGCGATTGAATATCAGCGAAGCCTTCACCGCCAACAGACATTTCGAGCAAGCCGGTTTCATCAAACTTTTATAAAAATAAATGAAAATTCTTCGTGAAATCGTCTCGCCTCTCGTCGCCATCGTCGCCGCGTTTATCGTCGGCGGCATAATTATTTTGCTTATCAAAGACAATCCGTTTGAAACGTATCGCATTCTGCTCGCCAACTCGTTCGGTTCGGCGAAGGACATCGGCTATACGCTTTTTTATGCGACGCCGCTGATTTTTACGGGTTTGGCGGTCGCGGTCGCCTTTCGCTGCGGACTTTTCAACATCGGCGCGGAAGGACAGCTTTATGTCGCATCGTTTGCGACGGCGTGGGTCGGCATCAAATTCGGCGGCACGGTCGTTGATAATGTTGATTGGTCTTGGACGAGTTTGCCCGCGTTTTTGCTCGTGCCGTTATGTATTTTGACGGCAGCCGTCGCGGGCGGCATCTGGGGCGCAATTCCGGGAATTTTGCGGGCGAAATTCGGCTCATCCGAAGTTATCAATACGATTATGCTGAACTTTATCGGCATTGCGCTGGTCAGTTATTTGACGCAGTATCATTATAAAAATCCCGGTCCGATTCTGGAAACCGCGCCCATCGGACAAGCCGCGTTTATTCCGCAACTGCACGAATATCTGCCGTTTATCCCGAAGGACGTGCCGCTCAATTTCGCGTTTCTGCTTGCCGTTCTGATGTGTTTTGTCGTTTATGTTTTCCTCTGGAAAACGAAATGGGGCTACGAACTTCGCGCGGTCGGGCAGAACGCTTCAGCAGCGGAATACGGCGGAATTTCGCCGCAAAAACAGATTATCGTGGCGATGACTTTTTCGGGCGCACTCGCCGGACTGGTCGCCGTCAACGAAGTTTTAGGTTTCCGGCATAATTATTACGACGGCTTCTCGGCGGAACTCGGATTTTTGGGAATCGCGGTCGCGCTGTTAGGCAGAAATCACCCGCTCGGCGTGTTCATCGCGGCGATATTTTTTGCGATTCTGCTGCGCGGCGAAATTTTCGTTGATGCTTTCACGCGCTACGTTTCCAAAGACATCGGCTTGATTTTACAGGCGATTGCGATTTTGTTTGTGGCTTGTCTGCAAAAATACTCGAAGAGATAATTTATGTCAGAGCTTTTTACTTTATCGTTAATTTTTTCGGCAATCCGCTTGGCAACGCCGCTGATTTTTGCGGCTTTGGGCGGAATGTTTTCGGAGCGTTCGGGCATTATCAATATCGCGCTCGAAGGCTTGATGCTGGCGGGCGCGTTCACGGCGGCGGTAACGACTTACGAACTGAATAATCCGTATCTCGGTTTGCTGTGCGGAATGGCGGCGGGCGGCGCAATGGCTTTGATTTACGCGGTTGCCGTTATTAAATTTGAAGCCAATCAAGTGGTCGCGGGAACAGCGATAAATTTTTTGATGCTTGGTTTGCCGCAATTATTGAGCGGCGCGATTTACGACTCGTCGGGTTCGACTCCGCAAATCGCCAAAGAATTTTTGCTGCCCGAATTTTACAATCGTCTGTCAATCGCTTCGATTCTGGTTTTTCTGCTCGTTCCTGTCTGCTGGTATGGTTTGTATAAAACGCCGTTCGGTTTGCGGCTTCGCGCGGTCGGCGAAAATCCGGCGGCGGCGGACGCGGCGGGCGTGAGCGTTTTGAAATTACGCTACACCGCCGTCATTTTATCGGGCGTTTTGGCGGCGGCGGGCGGCGCGTATCTCTCAATCGGGCAATCTTCGCTGTTCACGCG
>JAJAYR010000396.1 GCA_026786155.1 Pyrinomonadaceae bacterium | reverse complement strand
GTCTATGGAAAATCAACCGATTTAACTTTATTATCCACGAACCGTTTTTCTTTCCCATAAAATTTAATCTTCCCGACTGCTAAAATAATCCGATAAAATTTTGTATTTCGGCGCAAACTTCTTTATAATTTCATCACTTTGTTTTAACGATGCCCCGACAATTACGTCGCCGGTCAAGTTACATCCCGAAAGCAGAACGATGACAGTATCGGTTCTGAAAACAAATCGGCTTATTTTACCGAAATATCCGGCGTATCGGTTAAACGGAATTAAGCCGGAAAGGGAACGGACAAAACCTTGCCTCCGCAGTTTCTCGAATGTTTGACAGGTGACACTTTTTTTCAAAAAACATTTTGTAGGTTTTTTCGTTTTTTTTTTGTGCGTTAAGAGTTGAAAAATTCGTTTCGATTTTTAGTATCCGGCGACCTAAACCCGAATGCCGAGGGTAATTTATATTTCAGGCATCCAAAAACCAAACAGTTTTGCAAGCAATCAAAAATTAAGAAGTTAAGGAGAAAAGAAAGATGTTATCAACCGACAATTCAAAATTTTACCGAAACTACGACGGGCGTTTTCTGCGATGCTTTATTTTCACGCTCCTTCTCTGTTTGCCCGCTATTTTAACGGTCGCCGTTCCGAATGCTCTGGCGCAAGGTCCGGTCAACGGCGGTTTCGAGGGACGAGTAACCGACGGCGCGGGCGGCAAACCGATTCCGAATATCTCCGTCATCTTCGTCAATCTCGCCAACGGTTATCAGGCGGCGCGAAAAACCGACCAGAACGGTTATTTTCGACAAGACACGCTGCCGCCCGGCGTCTATCAAATCAAAGTCGAAGTCGCCGGCTTCAAACCCCGCGAAATACGGCAGGTGCTTTACGCCACGCGCTCGAACGAAACCGTGCCGCTGCCGATAATTCTTGAAAGAGAATCCGTCACAGTAATTGTGGTTGCTCCCGACCCGAACGCTTCGCCCGTTTCGACCGCTTCGACCGTCAATCAAAATGACGAAGCGGCTTCGGACATCAGCGAAGGCGGCAGCCTGAATCCGCGCCGCGATGAAGCCTTCAATGAATTTCGCGTTAGCACACTGCCTTTGGGCGGCACGACTTTAACGCGCACGTTTGACGAATTGGCGTTTCTCGCGGCGGGCGTGGCGCCGCCGCCGCAGGCAATCGGCAACACGGTCGGACCCGGCGTGGGCGGCGGTGTCGGCACGTCCGGTCAGTTTTCGGTCAACGGTCTGCGTTCACGCGCCAACAATTTTACGGTTGATGGCTCCGACAACAACGACGAGGACATCGGCGTTCGGCGGCAGGGCTTTTTCTCGCTCGTGCCGCAGCCGATTGAATCAATCCAAGAATTTCAAATTATCACCTTACTCGCACCGGCGCAATTCGGACGCAATCTCGGAGCGCAAGTCAACGCGCTGTCAAAATCCGGCGGCAACCGGTTTCACGGAACGCTCTACGGTTTTTTCAATTCGGACAGATTGAACGCCCGTAATCTTTTTGACAACGCGGGCGGCAATACGACTTCAATTATTCAAGGCAGACAAACTTTCGGCGACGGCAGCTCACGCCTCATTGACGTTTGCTTAAACGGTTCAGGTAATCAGGAAATAGCTTGTTCGGACGCAAGTAAACTTCGCCGAACCAATAGTGCCGGAGGAAAAGACCCGTTCACGCTCTTGCAAGGCGGTTTTGCCATCGGCGGCAGAATCGTCCGCGACAAAATGTTTTTCTTTGTTTCCGGTGAGAAACAAGTTCTAAATGCCACGCAGGAACGACACTTTGCCGTTCCGACGGTCGAGCAGCGCGGATTTTTCGGAGCCGGCGCGGCGGGATTACAACAATGCGTTGGCAGGCTGGCGAGATTGGTAAATGGACAATGCCGAACTACGCCGCTGAATGGCGTTGAAATGGCAACTAATTTTACTCCGGGTTTTCCGACCTCAGTCGGCGGCGATGCCGTATTCAGTTTGTTTCCTTTTGCCAATGACCCGAACGGAATTTTCGGACGCAATACCTACACGCAAGCGTTATCGGCAGATGCCAGAGGACTTATCTTGTCGGGTAAATTCGATTATAACTTTTCAATGCGCGGCAGGGCGCAAACTTTTACCGCCCGCTATAATTTTACCGATGACCGGCGCGACCTGACCGATGTCGGCGGGGCTTTATTTTCGAGTATTCGCCCGCTGGTGCGAACCAATAACTTTTCGAGTTATCTAAGCGGCGGTTTAACCGACAAAATATCGAACGAATTTCGTTTTTCCTGGGGACAGACGGATTTGGAGTTTGAAGAACTTCGGGATACGACCGGTTTTATCTTGCCGGTCAGTAATGTGCGAGACTCCCGGTTTTTATTAAACGCCCAATTGATTGAGAATTTCACTTTACCAATCGGCTGCACTCCGACCGGCTGTTTTGCCGCAAATAGAAGCGATTTTAGAACTTTTAATTCTTCCGGCTCTTTTGGAACAACGGCGGCAGATACCGGATTGGGTGCTATCGGGCAACTGATTGTTTCCGGCTTTAGCCCGGTCGGAGTGGATGTTTTTAATTTTCCGCAGCAGCGTACTAACAATACGTTTCAACTTGCCGATACTTTACGCTGGCAAATCGGGAAACATAGTCTGGCATTTGGAACAGACCTCCGCCGCGCTTATCTGAGCAGCGACTTGCCGCGCAACTCGCGCCCTTTGGTAACATTTACCGGAGGCGTTAGTTTTGCTCCCGGTAGTTCGGGATTTGCTGCTCCGATAGATTTTGCGGCATCGGGGGCGGCGACCGGATTTTTCCAATCATTGGCTCTCTCCGGTAAAGATGCCCGCATTAAACTGAGTTACAATCAATTAAATTTCTTCGCGCAGGACGATTGGCGGATTCGCCAAAATATAAATCTCAGTTACGGGGTGCGTTATGAATACAACACGACCCCGAAGGAAGCCGACGATAAAATCGAAAGCACCTTTAACCAGCAATTTTTTCCCGCCAGCGGTTTTAATCCTTTTAGCGGCTTAAAAGATTTTATAGACGGCAGAAGCAAAATTTACGAAGGCGACAAAGATAATTTCGCCGCCCGTTTCGGATTTGCCGTTTCGCCGACTTCTTCATCAGTCATTCGCGGCGGCTTTGGAATGTATTACGACCAAATTCTCGGCGCGGTGGTCAGCCAGTCAAGAAATGTTTCTCCGACTTTCACAACCGCAAATTTTGGCGGCGGGCGTTTAAATGATAATGACGGCGGATTTTCTTTGTTTAATCCGAGTAATGCTTTTTTTGCTCCTAATGTCGGGCAAGGAGTTGTTTTTAACTGCTTTGATTTTGATTTATTTCCACAATCTCAATTTAATTGTCGAAATGCCTCGAATAACTTTATCCGGCTTCTCCAGCCCGGAACATCAAATTTCAATCCGGCTCTTAGCCAATCACAGCTTCAGGCGGCACTCCGAAGTATTTTTATTAATTTCCCCTTCCAAAATGGAAATCCGTTCGGCGCGACGCTTCCGAAAAGAAATTTGGATACGCCGGTGTCTTACCAGTATTCGATAGGCTTTGAGCAAAAACTGTTTCAAAACACCTTTCTTTCAATCGCCTACGTCGGCACGAACGGGCGCAATTTGCTTCGCTTTACGACTCCCAATCTCGGAGCTAATTTTATCGCCAGACTTGACAGGGTTGACTTAAACGGAAATGTTCCGGTCGCGTCGGGAACTACTTTTGACCCTTTTGTTGGCTCGAATCTTCAAAGACCTAATCCGAACATCGGCTCGATTTCTCAATTTGAAACAACCGGAAATTCGCTTTACGATTCGCTGCAATTCTCGCTGCGCGGACGCTTTACGCGCGGCTTTCAATACCAAGCCAGTTATGTGTATGGAAAAGTCGAAGATGATGTCTCCGATGTGTTCGATTTGGCGGGCGCGTTTGCGCTTCCGCAAGACAGCTTGAATTTAGCAGCCGAATTCGCTCCGGCAAATTTTGACGTGCGGCATAGATTTACTTACAGTTTTGTGTATGATTTGTCCGGTTTGAGAAGCCAAAATAATGTCGTCAGATACCTGCTCGGCGGCTGGCAAGTAGCAGGAACGGGTAAATACAACACCGGGCAGCCTTTTACTGTCAATACGATTTTCGACGTAAATTTTGACGGCAACTTAACCGACCGTTTGGACAATACGCGATTTATCAGGCAAACGGACAACCGGCGGCAGCCTTTAGTTTTGACCAGTACGCGCCAAACTGATTTACAATCAATGCTGGCGGACTTCGGCGATAACGGCACAATTCAGCGTAATAGTTTTCGCGCCGGAAGCATTTTAGAGTTGGATTTGTCGTTTATTAAGCGATTCAATATTACGGAAAGTCAAAATTTGCAGTTCCGTGCGGACTTTTTTAATTTCATCAATCGCGCTAATTTCGGCATTCCGGTGCGTTTTCTCGAATCTCCCGGCTTCGGGCAGGCAGCCGACACCGTGACGCCGAACAGACGTATTCAACTCGCTTTGAAATATACTTTCTAAGCCGATTGAAATTAAATTAACGAGAGTGTAGCCGACATTTGACGAGAGTTTTTTTCAAATATCGTGCTACACTTTTTCAGCGTTATTACCTGAAATATCTCTCCGAAAAACATCCGGGGCGAAAGTATTTTATGAAACGAAAAGTATTACTCGTAACCGCGACGATGTTTGCGATGACGATTTTAGGCGAAACGCATGCCGCGCAGGATGTCGGTGTGCGCCGTCCGATTTACATCGTCAGCAATAATCCGAAACCCGCGTCCGGCGCGAAACTGCGCGTCAAAGCGCGTCCGAACAAAATTCAGAGAGTCGTCGTGGCGGCAAACATCACGCCGCAAACAAAAATCGTCAACGTCAAAATCAAAACAAGCAATCTGGTAATTTCAACCGAAACAAACGCGGAAGTTTCGCTGGCATCGAGCGTCAAAGGCGCGACGACGATGCTCAAAAAAGTTCCCGCCGACGGCACGGTGGAATTTGAAAATCTGACTCCGGGCAAATATCTCGTGTCGGCGAAGATGGAAGGTTTTTATCAGCAGGAAACCGAAGTTGACGTGGTGCCGCAAAAAACCGTCGGCATCGCGTTGGAGTTGGAGCCGGTAACTTATCAGCTAACTATTGAAGCCAACGTCAATGACGGCGTGGTGCGTTACGCTCCGGCGCGTCTGCTCGGCAGCAATCCCGACGGTTCTTTGAAAACGGTGGAAACCGGCGGTTACTGTATCGTTCCGATTAAAGACGGCAAGGCTTTGATAAAAGAATTAAAAAAAGGCGTTTACAACCTCGATGTTGAGGCGACCGCCGTCGAATACGAAAAAACGCTGACTGCCATCAATGTTCCCGGCGAAATTCTCAGCGGCGAAGACGAAGACCCGAACATTCAGCAGAGTTACCGCATCGAACTGGAAAAAAAAGTCAGCACCGAAACATTCGGCTCGGCGTGGACGAGCAGCGAATGGATTATGCCGTCGGGCTGGAAATTGCAGGGCAGTATGAAAACCGAAGGTTTTGAAGGTGTCGCCCTGCCGCGCAACGAGCAATATCGTTATTACACGAACTTTGAAATGAAAAGCGGCGTCCGTCTGCTCGACGGCGGAACGGTCGGTTTCGTGGTGCGGGCTTTGGACGCGAAAAATTATTATCTCGTGCAAATCTCCGGCGCGAAAGCCGCCGAGCCGTATCGCGTCAAAGGCTACGTCGTCAAAAACGGCGAAGCGAAACAGCTTTTCGCTAATCCGCTCGAAGGTTTCGCTTCGACCATCGCGGAACAAAAATGGTTTAACGTCGTCATCAAAGGCGAAGACAACAAATTCAGACTTTTTATCGTGGACAGTAAAACCGGCGACGAGCGCGAATTAGGCAACGTCATAGACCGCGACGGCAACTTTCGGAAAGGCGCGGTCGGCATCGCCGGACAGCAAAAGTCGAATTTTGAGGTGGGATTATTTACCGTGTGCGCTCCTTTGTGCCGCTAGCCGCTAGTGCTTAGTTACCGAAGTTTTTAGAGTTCAGAGTCCACGCTTTAGCGTGTTGGCGCCGCCAGCGAAGCCGCGGCGGCAGGCAAACTAAAGTTTGAACTCTAAACGCGCTCTAAATTTTAATTATTAAAACTTCGGTTACAAAGCACTAGTGCTGTGTAACTTTAATTTTGATAATTAAATGTTCAGAGTCCAAACTTTAGTTTGTCTGCTCCGCCGCGCTTCGCTGGCGGAAAGCCCGCTGAAGCGTGGACTCTGAACGAAGGGCGAAATTCCAAAAACTTAGGTTACATAGCAGGGCTTTCTCATAAAAATTTAACGACCAATAAAGATGGGAGCTTTC
>JAJAYR010000395.1 GCA_026786155.1 Pyrinomonadaceae bacterium | reverse complement strand
GGTGTTTTGGCCCGCCCCCGGCCCCCCCTATTCCACCGGGGGGTGGCGCCCGCTCCAGTCAAGACGCTTCAGTTTTTTCTAACAATTTTTCTATTAAGCGGTTTTCAAATTTTCGCGCAGAATTCGCCGATTACATCTTCCGAATATCTGTTTCCGGTTGCGCTCACGAATATCGCCAAACATGCCGGACTGAATTTTACGACTGTCTACGGCGACGAAAAGAAAAATCGTTATCTGTTGGAGACGACGGGAACGGGCGTGGCGTTTGTTGATTACGACAACGACGGCTGGCAGGATTTATTTTTCGTCAACGGAACGCGGCTCGGTGCTTTGCCGAAAGGTATCGCGCCGCCGACCAACCGCCTTTACCGCAACAAAGGCGACGGCACGTTTGAAGACGTAACGGCGAAAGCCGGTTTGACACGCACGAATTGGGGGCAAGCCGTTACCGTCGGCGATTATAATAATGACGGTTTCGATGATTTATTTATCTCGTGTTTCGGCAAAAACGCGCTGTATAAAAATAACGGCAACGGCACTTTTACCGATGTCGCGCAGAAAGCCGGAGTCGCCGACAACCAATCGAAATGGGGTTCGGGTTCGGCTTTTCTCGATTACGACCACGACGGCGACCTCGATTTATTTGTGGCGAGCTATATTGATTTGGATTTAAAGACCGCGCCGCTGCCCGAAAACGGACCGTGCCTTTACAAAGGTTTGACCGTCGCCTGCGGTCCGCCGGGACTGCAAGGCGGCGTCAATATGCTTTTTCAAAATAACGGCGGCGGCACTTTTACGGACGTTTCGGAAAAATCGGGAATGCGAAAAACCGACGGCACTTACGGACTCGGCGCGGTCGTCGCCGATTTTGACAACGACGGATTTTCCGACATTTACGTCGCCAACGATTCCGCGCCCGCAACGCTTTATCGCAACAACAAAAACGGGACTTTCACCGACATCGCGCTCGAAGCCGGATGCGCTTATTCGGTGGACGGCAAACCGCAAGCCGGAATGGGCGTGTCCGCCGGAGATTACGACCGCGACGGCTGGTTCGACATCGTAAAAACCAATTTCGCGGGCGACACCTCGACGCTTTATCACAACATCGGCAAAGCCAATTTCGACGACGTTACATTTCCCGCCGGACTCGGTTTGAACACGCGCTGGCTCGGTTGGGGCGTGGGTTTTGCCGATTTGGATAACGATGGCTGGCTCGATATTTTTCAGGTCAACGGTCACGTTTATCCCGAAGTCGAAAAATTGACCACCGAAGCCGGTTACGCCCAACGCAAAGTTCTATACCGCAATCTGCGTAACGGAAAATTCGCCGACGTTTCCGTGCCGGTCGGCGGTGCGGTGCTGGAAAACACGCCCGGACGCGGCGCGGCGTTCGGCGATGTGGACAACGACGGCGACCTCGACATCGTAATTAACGTCGTCAATGCCACGCCCGAATTGATTCGCAACGATTCAAAATCAGGCAACAATTGGCTGAAAATCAAACTCGTCGGCACAAAAAGCAATCGCGGCGGCATCGGCGCAAGAATCAAAATTACGACCGCCGACGGCACGCAAATGGACGAAGCGCGAAGCAGCAACAGTTATTATTCGAGCAACGATTCGCGGCTCAATTTCGGTGTCGGAAAAGCGGCAAAAATTAAATCCGTCGAAGTGCGCTGGACAAGCGGACAGGTTGATACGTTGAACGATGTCGCCGCCAACCAATTTATTACGATTAAAGAAGGCGTTGGTTTGTTGAGCAAAAAGTAAGTAATTGATAATTGAATTATGCTTTCAAAATTATTTCAAAAATTGATTTTCGCGCTGATTCTTTCGGCGTTGATTTCCGCGCCGATTTTCGCTCAAAAAAGCGGTAACAATGCCGCCGCGCTTTATCAAAAAGGCATCACGTTAGCGAAAAAAAATGATTTCAGCGGCGCGATTCTGGAACTCGAAAAAGCCGTCAAAGCGAACCCGAAATATTACGAGGCATTTGTCGCGCTCGGTTTGGCGCGGCAACAGATTCAATCGTTCGATGCCGCCGCCGATTCTTTCAAAAAGGCAATCGCCTTGAAGCCCAAATTAGCCGAACCGCATCTGCTTTTGGGCGCGTTACATCAACAGTTAAACGATGCAAATGCGGCACTTGCCGAATACCGCGAAGCCGTCAAAAGCGAGCCATCTTCCGCCGAAGCGCATTCCGCCGTCGGTTTCGTTTTAGCGTCAACCAATCAACTTTCCGATGCCGTCAAAGAGTTTGAAACTGCCATTACGCTCAAACCGACGCTCGCCCAGGCGCATTATTATCTCGGCACGGCAAAACTATTTTCCGACGACGCGAAGGGCGCGGTCAAGGCTCTCGCGCAAGCTGCCAAATTGATGCCGACCAATTACGACGCGCATTATTATCTCGGTTTGGCTTACGGCAAAACCGGCGATTTGACTGCGGCGATTACTTCGCTCAAACAAGCGGTCAAAATTTCGCCCGAAATAATCGAAGCGCGTCAGGCGATGGCGGAGGCGTTTATGGCGGATTCTGATTTGGATGCGGCGGCAGACGAATTTCGCACCGTTCTCAAACTCAAGCCCGATTTTGTGCCGGGTTATAACGATTTGGGTTTGATTCTCATCGAAAAACGCACACCTGACGAAGCCATTGTCGTTTTCCGCCAAGCTCTCGAAATCGAACCGAACAATACCTTTATTCGGCATAATATCGGCATCGCGCTGATGCAGAAAGCGGATTTCGTGGCGGCGGTCAAAAATTATCGAGATTTAATCCGGCTTTCGCCCGACGATGCGGTCGCTTTCTACAATCTCGCGCTGGCGTTAAAACAACAGGATAAATTAGATGAAGCCGTTACCGCGCTGCGCCGCGCCATCGAATTACAGCCGGCTTCGCTGCCCGAAATTCATTACACCATCGGCGTTATTCTGCTCCAACAAGCGAAACTCGAAGAATCTGCCGCCGCTTTTCAAAAAGCGACTGAAATCAAACCCGATTACGGCGAGGCGATTTACACGCTCGGTTCGGTGCGGCAACAGCAGGGAAAACTCGACGAAGCGATTAGGCTGTTTCGCGCCGCGCTCAAGTTTTCACCCGACGCGCCGGAAATTCACAATATGCTCGGCGCAACTCTGCGCTCGAAAGGCGACATCGAAGGCGCGAAAGTCGAATTACAGGAAGCGGTGCGGCTCAATCGAATAAAAACCACGCGGCAATCCGCGATGTTCACGCTCAACACCGGAATCGCCAATCTCAAAGCCGGGAAAATTGACGAAGCCGTCGCTCAATTTGAAACGGTCGTCAAACTTACGCCCGACAACGCCGAAGGTTTCTACAACCTCGCCAAAGCCTTGAAAGCCAAAGGCAAAAATCTCGAATCCGAAGCCGCTTACCGAAAAGCGAAACAACTTAATCCGCAAATCAAACCGCTGTAAGTTCAAGTAATCGCAATGATGGTCTCTCGAATCGCTAATTGCCGCGGATTTCGATGGTCAGAAATTGGTTAATATCAGAACCGGAAGCGGTAGCGACCGGCTGGTAATCATTGGCAAACTGATCGCTTCCGGTTCTGACCCGTTGACTTAAGAATAGATGAAAGATGAAAGATGATAACTGATAGATTGTTCAGATATTATCTCTCATCTCTCATCTCTCATCTTTCATCTATTCCGAATCGTATAATTTGTGAAATACCAAATAGGATGCGTTTCCAAAAAAAGTAGAAAAAATGATAGTTTTTTCCACTGTTTGGTGCGTTGATAAGTAAAGACATTAAAAATCCTTTCGGAAGGGAATAAGTTCAAAAGTCTTAGCCTTCGATTCGGTAATAAACAAAATAAATGTTTTTGCGCTCTTCCGTAACTCGAAAACTTTTTTTGCAAAAGTATGTAGTGTTTTGCCAAAAAAATACATTTATAACTGATGTTACGCAGCGAATGTTTTTTCGGGCTTTGCCCGCCGATGGGCGGAAAGGCTTCACCTTTCCGGTCGTTACTCTCTGAAATTTTGTGGCTGTGCCGCCAGCGTGAGGCGCAGCCTCGATAAAATTAGGC
>JAJAYR010000394.1 GCA_026786155.1 Pyrinomonadaceae bacterium | reverse complement strand
GACGCGCACGTTCTCCGCGCGACCATCGGCGCGGACGTGGTTTTTGAAGCGACTTTGAAACCGGCGAAAAAAGCCGTGATGAACGGCATCGCCAAAGACGGCGTTTCGTTCAAGGACGAAGGCGAAGCCTCGCGCTATTTTTCCTATACACGGATGGAAATGGAAGGCGATTTGATTTGGAACGGCGCGACCGAACATTTCAACGGCGCGGCGTGGATGGATAGAGAATTCGGAACGTGGACACCGACCGAACGGCAGAAAGGCTGGGATTGGTTCAGCATTCAATTGACTGATGACACGGAATTGATGTGCTATCAACTGCGCGACAGCGCGGGCGGCGTGTCGGAATTTTCAAGCGGAACTTTCGTGCAGAAAGACGGCGAATTCGAGCCGCTCGGCAAAGCGGATTTTACGATTGAGCCGACCGGATTCTGGAAAAGTCCACACACCGACGCGACTTATCCGAGCGGCTGGAACGTCAAAGTTCCGAAATACGATTTGGATTTAACCGTTACGCCCGTGATGGAAAATCAGGAACTCGACACGCGCGGGACGACGATGATTATCTATTGGGAAGGCGCGTGCGAAGTCAAAGGCAAAGCGGGCGAGCAGGATGTTTCAGGACGTGCTTACGTTGAACTCGTCGGCTACGACCGCTCGCACGACCAGCCGAATCTGGCGTATTTTTTGATGGGCAATCAATTTGAATTTCCTGCCAAATCAATTTTCGGTTGAAATAAATCTACCCATTCCGAAAAATCGAAAGCCGCCGCAATTTTTATTAAATCTGCGGCGGCTTTCGATTTAGGATGAACGGGAAATTATTTGCCGTCTAACGTCTGTTTCAATTTATTGGCGTAATTCAGATCGAGTTTCAATAATTTATCATACTGCATACGAGCGGCATTCAAATTATTATCGGCGAAAAAGGCATTGCCGAGATTATAGTTCGCCTTCATAAAATTCGGACTCAAATTAATGCTTTCCTGATAGGCTTCGATAGCTTTTTTGTATTGTCCGTCATAGTAATAAGCGTTGGCGAGCAAATAAAAACCGTCCGGGTCGCGTGGGTTATCGCGCGTCGAAACCAGCAATCCGGCAATCGCTTTTTTCAGATAATCGGCGAAAAGAGCCGGTTTATTTAAAGATTTGCTGGCACGGGCGAGATAAAAAAAAGTTTCGCCGTCATTCGGTTTAATTTTCAAAGCATTATTGCAGGAAATAACCGCTTGCGCGTAGCTTAGTCGGTCGTTGTAGGCGCGGCACAAATTAGTGTGTGCGGCAGCATCGTCGGGCGCGTTTTTAACGGCTTGCCGTCCCGCGCCGACGGCTTCGCCGTGGCGGTCAGCCAGACTGTAATACCACGTCAAACCGACCAGCAAAGGAGTACTTCGCGGGTAAAGTTTCAAACCTTCCCGCGCAATGTCAATCGCATCGCCCAAACGGTTTTCCGCCCGGTAAAACTGCGTGACGTTAATGTAGAATTCTTCCGGCATATCCGGTTTGACGTTCAAAGCTCTTTTGTAGGCATCCATCGCCGCGGTCGGATTTTTCTCAAGCACCTTACTGTCGCCCAAAAGCGCGTAAGACTCGCCCGTAAATTTCGTGGCTTTGTTGACGGCTTCGACGGCGTTGATTCCCTGCTGATTAAAATCGCCGGTTTTTGAATAGCTTAACGCGAGAAAATAATACAAATCGCCTCTGTTCGGATTTAATTTGATTGAATTATTTAAAGCCTCGATGGCTTCCTTATACGAACCTTTTTTGACTAAAATTTCGCCCCGTCCGTTGATAAAATCAAAGTTGTTTTTTTCCTTCAACAAACCGTTGTCCACGTCACTCAAAGCCGCGTCATAGTTTTCCCTTTGATAATTAACGACCCAGCGAATTTTGTAAATGGCAAGCGCGTTGTAACCTTGACTGAACGCCAAGTCTAATTCCTCGCCCGCTTCGTTAGATTCGTTCAGGTAATAATGCGCGTAACCTTTCCAATAATGCGCTTCGGGATAACTCGGTGAAATGACAATCGCTTCGGCGTATTTGTTAATCGCCGCGCGGTAATCTTTTTTGGCGAATAATTTGTTGCCCTCGGCTAATAATTTTCTAGCTTTGTCATTCGGTTTGGAACGCTTGTCTTTTTCCTTCGGCTGCGCGTGAATTTCGCTGACGACGGCGGTGCAAAATATAAACAATAAAAAATATGTGATTAGTCCGATAAATATCTTCTGTTTCATTTCTTAAATCTCCTGCTGATTACTGAACAATGGGCGGCGGCGTTTTCTTGACGGTCGGACGCGGCGTTGGCGGCGGACGGTCAATAAGCGGTGTCGAGCGCGGCGTGGCGGCGGCGGTTCGCGTCGGCTGCGGCTGAACCGTCTTCGTCGGCACGGCGGTCGCGGTGGTCGTCGGAGTTTTAACGGTTTTAATGTTAGCCGAATCGTTAGTGTTCGTGGTTAAAACCTCGCTGTTGGTCGGTTCGTTGGTATTCGTGTTGGTGTTGACATCATTAACGACTTCCAGCGTCGGCTCGACCGTCGGCTCAACCGTCGCGGTCGCTTCCGATGTCGGCATCGGAGTCGTATTATCACTCGTCGAACCGTTATCCCGCATCACGAACCAGCCGATTGCGCCCGCGCTAATCGCCAAAATCAAAAGCGCGGCAAGCCCGCCGCCGATTGCCAGAGTCTTGTTCGATTTTTGTTTTGCCGGAGGTTTAACTTGTTCGCTTGGAATAGATGTTCCGGCGGGCGTGAAGGTTGAAGTTTTATTTTCCTCTTTGGCAAATGAGTCGAAGTTGACGGCGGTGGCATTACTTCCGTTTTCGTCCGTCAGATTTCCGAGGGACATCAGCGGAACGGTCGCGTCGGGCGAATAACCCGGCGACTGATTTAAATCTTCCTCCGAAAAAAACCGGCTCTCCTCGAGATTTTCGCTTTCGGCGGGTTTCTCCGGCACGAAACTTTCTTCCTTAAAACTTTCTTCCTTGAAACTTTCTTCCTTGAAACTTTCCTCCCGACTGAATTTGCCCTGCTGCGCTTCGGCAATCACGGACGAACTTCCGGCTAAAAAAACTTCGGTTCTGATGTCGGCTTGTTTCGGGATAGATTCTTCGTATTCGGGGTCGTAGCGTAAAGTCGCTTCAAAATCCGGCACGGATTTTCCGTTGTCGCCGGACGGCGGCAGACTCGGACTTTTCGAGACGGCTGAATCCGAAGCGGTTGGCATCGTTGGAGTCGCTTGACTGATGAGCGAACCGGAAGGCATTATTTCCGTCTTTTGCTGTGTCTGCGAAATTGCCGGTTCGACGACCGAATGCTTAACAGCGGCAGTATTCGCCGCCGGTTCGTTCTGCATCTGCGCGTATGCGTCGCGCAGGGCTTTCTGCATTTCGCGGGCGGTTTTATACCGCTGTTCCTGACTGATTGCCATTCCTTTGACGATGACATCAGAAACTCCTCTGGAAACTTCCGTGTTTATCTCGTTGATCGGCTTAATCGGGTCGGGCAGTCCGTTGATCAAACTATCGGCGCGGGTCAGCGCGTCGGGCGGAATGCCGCCGGTCAAAATTTGATAAAGCGTCGCCGACAGCGAATAAATATCGCTTCGCGCGTCCGTTCCCGTGCCGCGAATCTGTTCCATCGGCGCGTAGTGCGGCGTGTAGCCGACGATGCTGCCGCCGCCGCTGCCGGTGGTTATTGAGCGAGTTTCTCCGGCTGAATTTTTCGACAAGCCGAAATCGAGCAGCACGATGTGATTTTCGTCGGTTAATTTTAAGTTTTGCGGTTTGATGTCGCGGTGAATAATCGGCGGTTCGTGCGTGTGCAGATAAGTCAGTGCGTCGAGCAGTTGGTCAGCCCAGAACAAAACCCAACTGAGCGGAAAAGGTTTCGGCGCGGCTTCCAGACGCTTCGACATATCTTCGCCGGAAATATGCTCCATCACCAGATACTGCGTGCCTTCGTCGGTGAAATGGTCGCTGACCTTCGGCAAAACCGGATGCCGCAGTCGGGCTAAAGTTCGGGCTTCGCGCTCGAAAGCGTTGCCGAGCAGTACATCGT
>JAJAYR010000393.1 GCA_026786155.1 Pyrinomonadaceae bacterium | reverse complement strand
CTTTTTCCAGAATGTCGGCGCGAAGCTGCTCAGTTGTAACTTCTTCGGCATGTTGCGAAGAAATTACGACAGCTTCGACGCGAAACGGTCTGCCGTCGCGGTATTCGACCGTAACTTGCGATTTTCCGTCAGGGCGCAAATAGGGAAGTTCGCCGCTGCGCCGGATTTCGGAAAGTTTGCGGGTTAAATTATGCGCCAACTGAATCGGCAGAGGCATCAATTCTTCGGTTTCGTTACAGGCGAATCCGAACATCAAACCCTGGTCGCCCGCGCCGCCCGTGTCAACGCCCTGCGCGATGTCCGGCGACTGCGTGCCAACCGCGTCCATCACGCTCAGAGTGTTGCAGTCGTAACCGTAACTGGCATCGTTATAACCGATGTCGTTAATCGTATCGCGGACGATTTGTTTGTAATTGACCCGCGCGTTGGTCGTAATTTCACCGGCAATCACCGCCAAACCCGTCGTCACCAATGTTTCACAGGCGACTCTGCCGTTTGGGTCTTGCTCCAGAATTGCGTCTAAAACCGCATCGGAAATCTGGTCGGCGATTTTATCGGGATGTCCTTCGGTAACTGATTCCGAAGTAAATAAAAATTTTGCGTTACTCAATTTGTTTGTAACTCCTTATATATACAAATAAAATTTAGAATCTTGGGAAAGATAACAAAAGGCAGATTTTAACTTTTAATTAACGAAGTGTCAAAAGGCTGGTGGTTTCAGGTTCAAGGTTCAAGGTTCAAGGTTTAAGGTTTCAGGTTGGCAAGTCATAAGACATAGTTATCAAACCTTAAACCTTGAACCTTGAACCTGAAACGCTCAATCGTCTTTTTTGGCGCGAAAAATTCCCGAACCGAAATCAATCTGCCGGTTAAACTTAAATCGCTGATCGTTGATTTTATCGGTAATCTCGACGCTGTTGGCGGACAGCGTCGTGCCGGTGGCGCGTTGGAAACCGGAAACGGCTTTATTTAAGAGCGTCTGCGCTTGGAGTTCGTTGCCGCGAGCCGTGACGAGCGTGATTTGCCGCTGTTGGACGAGGAAAACGGTTGAAGTTCCGGCGCGAAACAGACGCTGTTCGCTTTCGTAAAGCTGTTCGGCGGAGAGGCGCGTGGCGAGGGCGGCTTGCAGCCGCGCTTCGGACGAACGCAGTGCCTGTAAAGCGTTTCGCACGTCGGATTCGATGGTTTGTTCCTGCTGCGCCGTCTGATTTTTTATCTGGTCGGCTTCGACTAAGTTTCTGCCGAGATTGGCTTTCGCCGTCCGGTTGCGAAGCGGCAGGGAAATCGTGACGCCGACGCGGTAAGTCGGATAATCGGCGGTCGCCAGATTTGACAAAGATTTGAAATAACCGCCGACGAGATTCGGCGTAACCGTTCCCGTTGTGGTGGTTGTCGGCAGCGGCGGCAATCCGTTCAATGCCGAAAGTTCATTGACGCGCGTCGTCAGCGCGGAATTAGTCGTATTGGCGACGCGCGGAACGGCAGTTCCCGCCAGACCGTTTGCCGTGTAACTGCCGACTAAATCAATCTGCGGTTTGGTTTGGTCGCGGAAATAGCGCTCGTTGATGCGGTTGATTTCGGAATTTGTTTTCAGTTGCGCGAGTTCCTGCCGATTAGTCAGCGCAGCGGCGATGGCGGTTTCGAGCGAAACACTCGGAATTTCCACTTCGACTGACGAAACGGGAACGAGCGCACGTTTCCAAATCGCGTCCGCAGTGTCGGGCAGCATCAGCGTTTTCAAAACATTTTCCGCCTGCGTAACCGACTCCTGCGCCGTATAAACATTCTGCTCGAACGTCGTAATCTGCGTGTTGGCGGAAACTATCTCAATCGGCGCGAGCGCACCTTTTTGCACCAGCCGCTGATTGCTTTCAAGCTGTGTGCGGGCTTGTCTGACGGCATCAATCTGCACCTGTAAATTTCTGAGCGAGAAAATCAAATCCCAATACGCCGTCTCGACCTGCGCGATGGTTTCGACGGCTCGCTGGCGAAACTGCGCGTCGGTCAGACTCAAATTCTTTTTGGCAATCTCAATCGTCCGGCGATTATTGTCAAACCGGAATCCGCGCCACAAAGGCTGCGTGTAAGTCAAAGTCAAAATGGAAGGGAACTGCGGATTCAAAGTCGCGTTCTGATTGTCGGTCGTCGTCCGCGAACCGGAAAAATCGGCTTGATAAAGTCCGCCCGCGAACGGCGAGAATCCGGTTACATTAAAGCCGTTCACCAAACTCGACTGCGTCACCGAACCGTTGCCCGCCGCGCCGCCGATAGTCGAAGCCGTCGGGGTCGTGCGCCGTTCGTAATAATTTTCCGAAACGATTACCGGGTCATAAACGCCGCGAACCGCCCGCAACTCAAACTCGGCGATTTGCACGCCGATTCTCGACGAATCAATGTCGTTATTGTTTTGCAGAGCGAGCGTAATCGCTTCCGGCAAAGACAGCGGCAACTGGTCGGAAACGTCAACGCCGACGCGCTCGGCGGACGGCAAAGGGCGTATCGGTGCTTCAAAATTCGGCGCCACCGGCGGCGGGTCGTCGGGCAGCACAGCCGGAGCCACGCCGCCGGAAGTTCCGACACTCTGCGTCGGCTGGGTCGTCGCTGCCGCCGGATTGGTCGTCGTCGTTTGAGTTTGAGTCTGGGTTTGCGTCGGCGTTTGATTTTGCGCCGGAGTTTGATTTAGAGGCGTTGGCTGATTTTGCGGATTAGCTTGATTCTGCGGCTGCGTCTGCTGCGTTTGCGTCTGCGTTCGCGTTGTCTGACCGGGCTGTGTGGGCGGCTGTTGTTGCGGCGGCGGGTTCTGTTGCTGAACTTCGGTCGGCGGCGTCGGCGGCGGCGTATTCTGCGGAGTTTGCGCCGAAATTGCAGCGGTGGCAAAAAATAAAAATCCCGCTGCGCCGAGCGATTTTAAAATTTGTGTCGGATAAATCATCTGAAAATCTAGAATACTTTTTAACTTTGACGTTTAATACTCTGTCAAGTAATTTTGTAAAGTTTGGAGTCCCGCCTGCAGGCGGCTCATCGCCAGCGGAGCGCGGCGGGAAGCCGCCTGAAGGCGGAACTCCAAACGCCTGCCGAAGAATTTTTAATCGGCATAACCTTCCTTCGCTTTAGGCGGCGCAGCGGTTTTTTCGACGTTCGGCTTTTTGCGCGTGAAAAGCGTGGCGAAATCGGCTAATTTTTCGCGCAGCGGGCGAAAAACCGCGCCGAGTCCGCTGAATCGCTGGCTGATTCTGCCCCACACGGACGATTCCGCCGCGTCGTCAAACAGCGAATAGAAAACCGGAACTGCCAAAAGCGTCAGCAGCAGACACATTGATTGCCCGCCGACGACTAAAATGCCGATTGAGCGATTGGTCGCCGCGCCCGCGCCCGTTCCCAAAATCAGCGGAATCATTCCGGCGACAAGTGCCAGCGTCGTCATCAAAATCGGTCGCAGACGGTCGCGGTTCGCCTGAATAATCGCGTCGTAGCGTTCCATTCCCTGCGCCCGCAGATTGTTCGTGTGGTCAATCTGCAAAATCGCGTTTTTCTTCACGATTCCGAACAAAAGTAAAATTCCCAAAGCGGAAAAGATATTCAAAGTCTGTCCGGCAATCGCCGTCGAAAGCAGCGCGAAGGGAATCGAAAGCGGCAAAGTCAGCAGAATCGTTACCGGATGGATAAACGATTCAAACTGCGCCGCCAAAATCAGATACATAAAGACGAACGACAGCAGAAACGCATACAAAAACGATTCGTAGGCGCGGTTTAATTCCTTTGACGTGCCGGTGGCGCCCGTCACGTATTCGGGCGCCATATTCAGAGTTTTGGCGAAGCCTTCGAGTTTCGCCAGCGCGTCCGATTCGGAAGAATTTGGCGGCAGTCCGGCGGAAACCGTTACTTGTCTCTGCCGGTTCAGACGGTTGATGGACGACGGACTCAAGCCTTCTTCGATTTTAACCAAACGGTCTAACCCGACGGTTCCGCCGTTCGCCGAAGCGACGGTAAAGTTTTCCAGACTGCGGCGGTCGCGCCGGAATTGTTCTTCCGCCTGCACGACGACATCGTACTGCTCGTTGCTCTGGCTGAATGTCGAAACGATTTGACCGGCGGAAAAAGTATTCAACGCCTGCGCCACTTCGCCCGCGTTGACGCCGAAATCCGCCGCCTTCGTGCGGTCAATGACGATTTTTAATTCCGGCGTTCCCGTTTCGATGGATGTGTCCGGGTCGCGGAAACTCTGGTCGTCCTTCATTTTCTCGACGAGTTGATTGGCGTATTCGGTCAGCTTCACCATATCCGGTCCGGCGATATACAAACCGACACCCGATCCGCCGCGCCCTAAACCGATGCTGCCGGCAATCGAAGACTGCGCCGAAACGCTCACCTGATAATCTTTGGACGAGTATTTTTTGACGATGCCGCGCGTTTGATTGATGATTTCGGCTTGCGATTTTTCGCGTTCATCGGTCGGCACGAGACTGACGTTGATAAAACCGTTGTTGGAACCTGAGCCGCGTCCGAAACCGGCTAACACGAGCGTATTTTTCACGCCCGGAACTTGTCCGCGAATGTCGCGGGCGATGCGGTCGAGAACGCTCTGCGTCGCCGACAGCGAGGTGCCTTGCGGAGCGCGAAGATTGACTTGATAAAGCGATTCGTCTTCGTCCGGCAGAAACGCCATCCCGACGAATTTATACAGCGGATAAATCGAAGCCACGGTCAAAACGCAAAGCAAAACAATCGCCCATCGAAACCGCATCGAAAGTTCCAGCAGCCACGTATAACTGCGGTCAATTTTGCTGTAAAACCACGAATTTTTTGA
The DNA here is from genome assembly GCA_026786155.1 of Pyrinomonadaceae bacterium. Taxonomy (GTDB): domain Bacteria; phylum Acidobacteriota; class Blastocatellia; order Pyrinomonadales; family Pyrinomonadaceae. Next base: position 636 of record JAJAYR010000393.1, on the reverse strand, counting down.
TTCGTCCTTTGTCATTTGTCCTTTGTCCTTGGTCCTTGGTCCTTGGTCGGCGGCTAGTCCTTCATCACTCAAAAGCATTCCGTCGCCGTGGATTTCGGGTTGAGAATTTTCAAAATTCGGATTTTCCTCATCCCTCATCCCTTCGCCCGCCTCCCTCGGTTTAATCCAACGCGCCGCGAGCATCGGCGTTAAGGTGAACGAAACAATCAACGAAACGACAATCGCCGCCGCGCTCGTCAAACCGAACGACGACATAAACCTGCCGACGATGCCGGTCATAAAACCGACGGGAATAAAGACGGCGAGCAGCGAAAGCGTCGTGGCGAGAACCGCCAGACCGATTTCGCGCGTCCCTTCAATCGCCGCCTGAAACGGGTGCATTCCTTTTTCTTCGACGAAGCGGTAGATGTTTTCTAAAACGACAATCGCGTCGTCAATGACGATGCCGACCATCAAAGTCAGCGCGAGCATCGTCATCTGATTGAGCGAGTAACCGAGCGCGGCGATAATGGCAAATGACGCGATAATCGAAACGGGAATGGCGAGCGCGGCGATAATCGTCGAACGGAAATTCCAGAGAAAGAAAAAGACGATAATCGCGGCGAAAAGTCCGCCTAAAATCAGATGTTCTTCGAT
>JAJAYR010000392.1 GCA_026786155.1 Pyrinomonadaceae bacterium | reverse complement strand
GTGCTTGAAGTATATGAACTGCAAGCCGAAAACATCAACGAGCAAATAAATAATCCAACCGAAATCTTTTTCATAAAAATTGTCCTCTCAAAGAAAATAAAAAGTCTGCCTTTCGTGTAACTTCGTAACTTTTCGAGAAGAACGAAGGCGAAAAACAGACTTGCAGGTTTTTAGAAATTATTTTTGGATGTTTTATTTGCCGTAATCAATTGTTACGGGAACTGCATTTCTAACGTCAAATTTTATTTTTGGGCTTTTATGATAAGAGTCATAAAACGTCGAAGTTCGAGCATATTCAGGAATAAAATATAAATTTGTTTGAACAACGAATTTTCCTAGCTTCATATAAGAGGGAGAAGAATTTAATTCTCCTTCGCCAATTAAACTTTTAGCCGACACGGAATCTATGTAACGAGTTCCTTTTTCATCGCTGATAAAAAAATGTAAAACAATTGAGTCGGCTGTTTCCGAGTTCACCAAATTCCAATAGAACCTTTTTGTGTTTAAATTAAACACCGCTTGCGTAACAACCGGCGATTTAACTTCTGACTGTTCTAATTCCCGTATCATTTTGCAATTCGTTCTCTCTGCCGGAATATATTCCGGCGCGAAAACGTAATTTGAATTGGGAACGGGAAACAGCACATTTAGAAATCCATAAACGACTGCCGCCGCGCCGACGATGAAACTAAAAACTGCCAAACCGAAAATGTGTTTTTTCATATTTTTTACTTCTCCTTAAAATTTCTAAACACTAGAACGAGCATAACCGATGCGCTTGCGGGAACTCAAGATTTTTTGCGCGAATAATTTCAACGCGCCGACTGGAGCGCAAGCGGGGACGCTTGCAATGAGCGTCGCTTCGGCGCGAATAAATCTTTCGCGTGGCTTTAACGGTTGCAGATAACGCGAGTTTTTCGCGCTGTTGCGCTCATTGCAAGCGAGGACGCTTGCGCTCCAGTCGCTGCGCTTAAAACTGTTTCTCTTATTTTCCCTGTGTTCCTTCATCATCTGCTGATAAACTTCGTCGTTTTTCGCCAGATACTAATTTTCGGAAAATATTCATGCGCTTTGGCGAATCTGACGCAATTTTCAATGACACATTCTTTGACCATAAGTGCATTACCAGAACAATTTAAGATTGCCGAATCCATTTCCAAACTTCGGGAATCGTCGCGCGTTTGCCATACATCAGCATTCCGACGCGATAGACCCGCGCCGCCAGCCAAATCAGTCCGGCGATTGCCGCGCCGTTTAAGGCAATCGAAAGCGCGATTTGCCAGAACGGAGGCGTTTCCGCCAAAATCCTGACCGGCATCGTAATCGGCGCGAGAAACGGCGCGATGGAAACCCAAAAGGAAAGCGAAGAATTCGGGTCGCGGATGACGGCAAAACTCATATAAAACCCGACAACCAGAACCATCACCGGAATCAGCGCAAATTGCCCACCTTCCTGCACGGTCGTTACCATCGAACCGATGAGCGCGTAAATCGTTGCGTAAATGAAAAATCCGAGCAGAAAAAAGATGAAAAAATAAATAATCGTCAGCAGCGTGATGTCGGGCAAGGAGATGCTCATTCCCGCCGCGCTCATATTCGCCAGCCCGACGACAGCGAGCGCGAGCGCGGAAATTATCCAAATCGCCAATTGCGTCAAACCTGCCAGCCCGACACCGACGAGTTTGCCCATCATCAATTCAAACGGTTTCGCCGACGAAAAAAGAATCTCGGCGATGCGCGTTTCCTTTTCTTCGATGACCGCCGCCATTATCTGCTGACCGTAAATCAAAAGCGTGATGTAAATCATCAAACCGACGATAAACGCCGCCGCAAAAGTTCCCTCCGAATCCTTTTCGTTGCCTTCTTCGCTGATTTTTTTGATTGAAAAATCCACATTTTGGCTGAGGTTTTTCAATTTATCTTCGCTGATGTTCGCGTCGGCGAGCCGCTGCGAACGCACCGCGCCGTTAATGGCGTTTCTGACCGTAGATTTTGCCACGGGGTCGTTCGCCTTGCGCGAAAAAAATTCAAAATTCGCTTTCGGCGCGTCGTAATCCGGCGGCACGATTAAATAAGCGTCGAGTTCCTTGCCCGTGATTTTGGCGTTGAGTTCGCGTTTAATTTGCTCGATTGGTTTCGCGTCCGCATTATATTCGACGAAAATAAACGATTCCTCCAACTGCTCGGCGGCGCGTTTCATTTGCTCCTGCTGCGACGCGGTTAGATTTTCAAGAGATTCGTCTTCGGATTTTTCGGCGGCTTCCGCTGTTTCCTTCGAGAGATTTTCCTTGATGCGCGGCGCGATTTTCCCCGTCTGGTCAACGACGATAATCCGCGTCGCGTCGCCTTTGATGGAAAAAATCAACGCCGGAACGACCGCAAACGCCGCCGCGATTAGCGGAAACAACAAAGTTGCGATGAGAAACGTCCATTTCAGAACGATTTTTTTGTATTCGTGTTTGACGACCGCTAAAAATTTACGCATATATTGACCTGATTTATTTGCCGGTCTGCGGCTGTGCCGCCCGCAATGAGGCGCAGCCTCACTAATTTTGGGAGAAACTTGACGGAAAGGCACAGCCTTTCCGCACATCAAAGCGGCGCAGCCGCAACAGATTTACAATCTTAACCTAGATTGTATCGGGGTGAATCGGTGGCGGCGTTCATACTTTCTTAAATTTTTTCTCGTTCAAAAATTCGACGTTTGCCTGCTCAAATTCTTCGTCTAAATCAACGTCGCTTCCGGCGTGTTGCTCCGCGTATTCCGAAATCGCGCGAAACCGTGATTCGCTGACTTGCCGCTGTAGCTTTTCCTGCAAAAAATCTTCAACTTCGTAAAGTTTCTCGACGGGTAATTTATTTATTTTTTCGATTAGCATTTGTGTTTGCATTCGTTCACCTCGACTAAATACTACCAACTTTCTCGATAAATATGTCGTTCAGACTCGGTTCGATTTCCTCAAATTTAGAAATCGCCGCGCCGTTTTCAATCAATCGTTTGAGCAAATCCTGCGCGTCGGCGTTCACCGCCAATTCCAATTCCATCTCGTCGGAGTGCGTGGTGGTTTTGGCGACTAGATTTTTATCTTCCAAAACCGTTTCGCCGCCGACGCAGCGCAGGGCAATCAGATTTTTGCCGAAACTTCCCTTGACTTCGCGCAGCGTTCCGCCGATGACTTTGCGCGATTTGTTGATTAAAATGATGTCGTCGCACAGTCTTTCCGCCGTTTCCATCAGATGCGTCGAGAAAATTATCGTTTTGCCCTGTGCTTTTAATTCGGCAACGACGCTAATCATAAATTCGACGTTCACCGGGTCGAGACCGGAAAACGGTTCGTCCAGAATCAGCAAATCGGGATTATGCAGAACGGTCGAGATAAATTGAATTTTCTGCGACATTCCTTTCGACAAATCCGTCGTTTTTTTCTTTTTCCATTCGGCGAGATTCATTCTTTCAAGCCAAAAATCAATCCGTTTATCGGCTTCGGTTTGCGAGACGTTTTTGAGCGCGGCGAAATAGCGAAGCTGGTCAACGATTTTCATCTTTTTATACAAACCGCGTTCTTCCGGCAAGTAGCCGATGCGGTTCTGTGTTTCGTTGGAAATGCGTTCGCCGAAAAGTTCGATTTGTCCGTCGTCGGGCGCGGTAATGCCGACAATCATCCGAATCGTCGTGGTTTTGCCTGCGCCGTTCGGTCCTAAAAAACCAAAAACTCTGCCCGCGCGGACTTCAAAACTCAAATTTTCGACCGCCGTAAAATCGCCGTAGCGTTTGGAGACGTTGGCGACTTTTACGTCGCTTTATTTTCGCTCATCTTTTAGCAACAATTGTCAGTTAAACTTTCTAAATTGAAAAACTTGTTATATTTTATCAGTTACGCGAGATTTTCGTTTTTTGTTTCTGACAGTCAAATCTGAAAAACTCGTTTTCACAATCCGAACTGCAAATTAATTTTATGCAAATTTTTGTTTATCGAAACGGCGCGGGCGAAGTCGGAGAAGGATTTACGGCGGCTGATTTGCCCGGTCTTTTAGCCGAAAAAACCAATGTCGTCTGGGTTGATTTTTTGGGCGAAACGCCCGACCAGCGCGAAGAGGCGAAAAACATTCTGCTCAATGTTTTCAAATTTCATCATCTGACGGTCGAAGATTGTATGGAAACGCGCAACCAGCCGAAACTCGAAGCCTTTCCCGATTATTTATATCTGATCGTTCACGGCATCAAATCCGAAGAGACGAGTTCGGTCAACTTCGTTACCAAGGAACTCGATGCCTTTCTCGGCGATAACTTCGTCGTGACGTTTCACCTCGAAAGATTCCGCGCCATCAAAAAAGTCAAAGAGCAAATCCACGTTACGCCGTTTGCCTGTCAGCGCGGCGCGGCTTATCTGCTGCACCAGATTCTCGACCACATCGTTGATTTGTATATGCCGGTGGTGGAAGATTTCGACAATTCAATTAACGAACTCGAAGACCGGATTTTTCTGATGAAGAACCGCAGCGAAAATAAAATTTTGGAGGAGATTATGGATTTGCGGCGCAGCGTGGCGCGTCTGAAAAGAATTTCGTCGCGTCAACTCGACGTTCTCTACCGCATTTCGCACGGCGAATTCCCGCAAATTCCTGCCAACGTGCTGCCGTTCTACCGCGATGTTTATGACCATTTGCAGCGAATTTCCGATTTGTCGGAAAATTACCGCGATTTGGTTTCGGGATTGTTCGACGTTCATTTCAGCGTTATCACCAACAAAACCAACGATGTCATCAAGTTTCTGACGATTTTTTCAGCAATTTGGCTGCCGCTGTCTTTTATCGCCGGAGTTTATGGAATGAATTTTGAAAATATGCCCGAACTAAAAACGATCTACGGCTATTTTATCACGCTCGGTTTGATGGCTTTGGTCGCTCTCAGTCTGGTCGGCTATTTTTGGCACAAAGGCTGGATTTTTGAAGGCAGAGAAACTGAAAAAGAAAGGGAAGACGGCGAGAAAATTCATAAGACGCAAGTCAACGATTAGAAGACACCGGCGTGAAAGTTCTCGTTTTCTCAAATAATCAAACTGACGGCGTAAATCAACGCCAGACAAGTTCCGCCATAAACTCCGGCTAAAATATCGTCAGCACAAACGCCGATTCCGGCGGGCAGATTTTGTAAGGAATCAATCGGATACGGCTTCCAGATGTCGAATAATCTAAAAAGTAAAAATCCCGACAAAACGAAATACCAATGCGTGTTGAACGGTATGAACAGAAAAACTATCAACTGCCCGATAACTTCATCAACGACGGCTTGCTGCGGGTCTTTGTTTTTAAAAAGAACCGTCGCCCGGTTCGCCGCCCAAATTCCCAAAAGACAAAAAAGCAAAAATAGAACCAGGTTAAAAACGTGAACCCAAGCCGCGATTTGCGAAGCCGTCCAGCCGTTTGCGCCGAAATTCGCCGACAGATTATTTTCGAGCCAGCCGAAAAGCAGATAAACGACGACACCGACTACTGAGCCGTAAGTTCCCGGCATCAACGGCAAGTAGCCGACTCCGAAAGTCGTAACGGCGAGCGCGAAACAATCGAGCGCGGTTTTCGGTTTTAATTTTTCTTCGGCTAATTTTTGCGCTTCGGCGGTCGCGGAAACGTGAATGATTTCGTCGTAACTCGGCATTTAATAAAAGTCGGTCGGTAGAATCTTGTTTGCAAAAAATCTCTGCAATTATAGCAGACAATTATTGAAAACTTCGCTGAGAGCATTTTTCCGAATCACTCGTTCAGGTTAAGATAGGTTGGACGCAAACAAAACTTTATGAAGAAAACCATCGTTTCAACTCTTTTAGTCTTACTTGTCTTTGCCGGTTTCGGCTTCGGTCAAGCAAAAAAACCGACCACTCAGACGCAAAAATCGGCGACGCGCGGACGTGCCGCAAAACCGCCGGTCAAAAGAATAATAATCAGAAAAAAATTGCGGAAAAGAACTATGACGACACCAGCATCAGCGGCGGTAACGACCGCGACGGGCTTAACTTATATCGTAACCAAACAAGGCGCGGGAGCGCAGTTAAAAGCGGGCGACAACATCATCGTCAATTACACGGGACTTTTAACGAACGGCTTAAAATTTGACAGTTCACTCGACCGCGGCGAGCCGTTTTCGTTTCCGCTCGGCGCGGGCAGAGTGATTAAAGGCTGGGACGAAGGTTTTGCCAAACTCAAAATCGGCGACCACGCGACGTTGATTATTCCGCCGTCCATCGGCTACGGCGCACGCGGCGCGGGCGGCGTGATTCCGCCGGACGCGACGCTGATTTTTATCGTCGAAGTCATCGGTGTCAAATAAATTTTCCAGTATAAATGCCGCGCTTTTTAAACTTTTTGGCAATCGCGTCGGGCGCAATCGCGCTTCTTTCGGCGATTTGGATTGTCGTTCCCGCGCCGCATCAGTCTATTTGGCTTTTCTCGGTGGCGGCAAGCGAGTGGAGTTTGTGGCTTGCCGCGCTCAGTTTATTCGGCATCGTCTGCGCTGTAGCGGTTCGATATTTTGACGGCGGCGGAGAACTTTGGTTCGCATCCTTGATAATCGGAATCGTCGCTCTGACAATCTCACTTTATCCGCCCGTCAGCGTCGTGCCGATTGCCCGCGAAAGAAACGTCGCGCTGTCATTAAAACATTATTTCAGCGCGATTTTCACAGCTAAAACTCCAAACAAAAATTTCACGACCGCCACCTTCGCGCAAATTGACGGCAAAGATTTACAAATGGACGTTTATCCGCCGACCGTTGAAAACGCCAATAATGGCGCGAGTATCATCGTCGTTCACGGCGGTTCGTGGAACGGCGGACGACGCGGCGATTTTCCCGATTGGAATCGGTGGCTTGCCGCCAACGGATTTACAGTTTTTGACGTTGATTATCGCCTCATACAGCCGAATTATTTGACGGCGACCGGCGATGTCAAATGCGCTGTTCGCTGGGTAAAAAATCACGCGGCGGAATTTAAAATCGCGCCCGAAAGAATCGCGCTGCTCGGACGTTCCGCCGGAGCGCATCTGGCTCTGCTCACCGCTTATTCCGCCGCCGATGCGCGGATTCCGGCGACTTGCGCGGCAGGAAATTCGAGCGAAACTGTCCGCGCCGTCGTCTCATTTTACGCGCCGATTGATTTGCTCTGGGCGTTCGACAATCCGGCAAACGAAGCCGTGATTGATGGGAAAGCGACGCTTTCTAGTTTTCTCGGCGGCAATCCGCACGAATCAAATGAAAT
>JAJAYR010000391.1 GCA_026786155.1 Pyrinomonadaceae bacterium | reverse complement strand
GAAATCGCGGTTTGCGAAGTTCACGCCGAAGACGGGATCATTCCGGCGGACGCGCTTGAACAAATCAAATCGAAAGCGGCTTTTACGGTTGAAAGAATTAACGAAATCGAGAAAACGACCGATCACGATGTCATCGCTTTTACGACGAATCTGGCGGAAAACATCGGCGACGCGGCGCGGTTTGTCCATTACGGTTTGACTTCGAGCGATGTCGTGGACACGGCGAATGCGCTTTTGCTGAAGGAATCGTGCGAGATTTTGCTGACGAAAGTTGACGCGCTTTTAGAAGTATTAAAACGTCGCGCTTATGAATTCAAAGACACGCCGCAAATCGGGCGCACACACGGCATTCACGCCGAACCGACGAGTTTCGGGATGACTTTCGCGCTCTGGTTCGCCGAAATGCAGCGCAACCGCGAAAGATTGATTAAAGCCAAAGAAACGATTTCCGTCGGCAAGATTTCCGGCGCGGTCGGCGCGTTCGCGCATCTCGACCCGGAAGTCGAAGAACGAGTTTGCCGGAAATTGGGTATCAATTTTGCGCCGATTTCGACGCAGGTCATTCAGCGCGACCGCTACGCCGAATATCTTTCGACGCTGGCGATTATCGCGTCGTCGCTCGAAAAATTCGCTTTGCAGGTTCGTCATTGGCAAAGAACCGAAGTCCGCGAAGCGCAGGAAAAATTTAAGGTCGGACAGAAAGGTTCGTCGGCGATGCCGCACAAACGCAACCCGATTATGTCAGAAAGGATTTGCGGAATGGCGCGGACGATTCGTGCCAATTCCATCGTCGGGCTGGAAAACGTCGCGCTCTGGCACGAACGCGATATTTCGCACTCATCGGCGGAACGCATCGTGCTGCCCGATTCGTCCGCCGCGCTCGATTACATTCTGGCGAAAACCGCATCCTTGCTCGACGGTTTGGTCGTTTATCCCGAAACTATGCTGAAGAATTTAAACTTAACTCGCGGTTTGGTTTTCAGCGGGCAGTTACTTTTGGCGTTGACCAACAAAGGCGTTTCGCGCGAAGACGCTTATATTTTGGCGCAGCGAAATGCGATGAAGGTTTGGGACGAAGGCGGCGAGTTTCGGGATTTGGTTTTTGCCGATGAGGAAATTACCGATAAATTGTCGGCGGAAGAAATCGAGCGAATTTTTTCTTACGAACATTATCTGCGAAACGTCGGCAAGGTTTTCGACCGGGTTTTCGGTTAAGCGGCAAGCAAAACGGATTGCGGTTCGGGCAAGGAAATTCCTTTGCTTTGATAATTCTCAATCATTAAATCGAGCGCAATCTGCGCTTCGCGCAGGGCTTCTTCGCGCGTTTCGCCGAAAGCGGAAAGTCCGGGAAATTCGCGGCAGACGGCGACGACGGCTTCATCTTCGTCGCTCCAAAAAATTTGTATCGCGTATTTATTACTCATCGTTCAAAATTGAAATTGCTTTTAACAGTTGTTTCACTTGATAAGGTTTGGCTTTTCCTTTGAAATTTTGAAAGTTCATCAATCTATATTCCAAAATTTCCAAACTCAAATTTTCGTAAAGAACGTGCGAACCGCTTTGTCTTTGAAATTCAAAACCATAGCACTCGGCTAATTGACATATTTCCGTAAAGCTAAAATTATTCGGAGAATTTGCCGCTTTTTCAAGCAGTTTATCACATTTGCTCATCAAGATTAAAAACAAAAGCGAGAGCCGAAACTCTCGCTTTTTACCAATTGAAAATCAATTTAGCTTGACCATTTTTCGGCAAAGTTGCCGACGACCGGAAGTTTGAACAGCGAATTACCGTATGCCTTAATCGCGCCGAAAATCAGACCACCGAGTAATCCAAAAATTAAACCGACATAAAGCAGAATCGTTAAAATCCAAACGATACCTGCCAAATTGGTCGAAACGGCACTAACAACTAAGCCTAAAATTATGCCGACAATGGCGACGACGATAATTCCAATTGTGCAGAAAACCGACCACAGAACCGCTTGAATCGCGTGAAAACGGACAAATTTATTGTCCTTTTCAATGAAAATCAAAATCAAAGCGACGATACCGATAAGATAACCGATCAGTGCCGTTACGTTTCCATCAAGCCCTAAAGCGGATTTGCCGCCTGACATATTTTGCATATTTTTATTAAAATCTCCTTTTTGAATTTGAACGAATTGGGAAGTTGTAAATCAAGTAATAGGAAATCTACCACAAAGGCGTTGCTTAAAACAAGATTTTGCGGGAAAATTTAGATTATTCTTTCGGAGAAAGCAAAAATGAAAGCAAAAGTCTATGTAACCTTAAAACCGGGCGTGCTTGACCCGCAGGGCAAAGCGATTCATCATTCGGTCGAACTGCTCGGCATCGAAGAAATCACGGACATCCGGCAGGGCAAGTATTTTGAAATCGCGCTCGATGCGGATTTATCGGAAACCGACGCGCGAAACACCGCCGAAAACATTGCCAAAAACGTGCTGGCAAATCCGGTGATTGAGGATTATCGCGTGGAGATTGTTCGATGAGTTCGGAAACGCCTGATTTACCCGCCGTCTTTCGCGTTTTGCGGGAAATGACCGGACAAGGCGTGATTGCCGATTACGCCGTCGGCGGCGCGGTCGCCGCGATTTTCTACATCGAGCCGCGTGAAACTTTTGATTTGGATATTTTTTTTGTTTTGGGAAAAGAACCTTCAAGCGAACTGCGGCGACTCGAAGCAATTTACGAATTCGCCGCGCGAAACGGATTTGAAGCGGAAGCCGAATATATTAAAATTCACGGCTGGGCGGTGCAGTTTTTGGAAAGCGTGTCCGCTTTGTGGAAGGAAGCGGTCGCACAAGCCAATGAACTGAAGTTTGAAAATGAAACGGCTCGCGTGATGCGCCCCGAACATCTCGCCGCGCTAATGGCGGAAACGGGACGCAGAAAGGATTGGCTGCGGCTGGCGGATTTTATCGAAAATGATGTTTTAGACGTGATTTTGCTGAAAAAGATTTTGCGGGCGCACGATTTGGAAGCGAAATGGAATAAAGAATACTGGAGATTCGGCGGAGATGAAGGAAACGGTTGAAGAAATGAAATCGCGCTTTCGTTCGCGGCAGAAGAATTTGCCGGTTGAGGAAAAAATCCGCCAATTATACGCGATGCAGCAACGCTATCTGATGATTTCGGAGATTGCCGTCAAAAACAATCTGAAAAAGCCGAGTGCCGAATTTGAACGCGCCTTGCGACTGCTCAAAAAATAAAAATCATGAAATTCGGAGTAATAGTTTTTCCCGGCTCGAATTGCGACCATGACGCTTATCACGTTTTGTCGAAGCACGTCGGGCAGCCGGTTGATTTTATCTGGCACAAGCAAACCGATTTGAGCGAATACGACGCTTTGGTCGTGCCGGGCGGATTTTCTTACGGCGATTATCTTCGCGCCGGTGCGTTAGCCAGATTTTCGCCCGTGATGAACGCAGTCAAAAATTTTGCGGCGCAGGGCAAATTCGTTTTCGGCATCTGCAACGGCTTTCAGATTCTCTGTGAAGCCGGATTGCTGCCGGGCGCGTTGATTCGCAACCGCGATTTGCATTTCGTCTGCCGCCACATTCATCTGTCCGTCGAGAATGAAAACACGCCGTTCACGAGCGAAGTCGAAAGCGGCAAAGTTTTATCAATCCCGATTGCTCACGCCGAAGGCAATTACGTTTGCGACGACGAAACTTTCCAAAATTTGGAAGAAAACGGGCAGATTGTTTTCCGCTACTGCGACGAAAACGGCGCGATCACCGACGCCGCCAATCCGAACGGCGCACGTTCCAACATCGCCGGAATCTGCAACGAAAACCGTAATGTATTGGGAATGATGCCGCACCCGGAACGCGCCTGTGAAGGACTTTTAGGCTCGAACGACGGGCGCGATATTTTTCGTTCGCTGACCAAAACAATCGCATCTATCAACGGATAACGGAAAATGGATAATGGATAATTTAAGAGATGTTCTTAATTATCCATTATCCATTATTCGTTGAAAATTTTATTACCAGACGATTTCCAATTGGTATTCCTTCGCGCCGCCGCCGCCGTCAATAATCTGGATGATGGTCGTGTAATCGTTGTCACGGTTCGGCTGTTCGAGAACGCGAACGGTGCCGCGCCCGGATTTTTTAACGACCTCGACATTGACGTTGCGCGTCGGCAGCGATGACGTAAAGCTGAAAGTTCCGTTCTCATATGGCGAGCCGGAAATCGTTCGCGTTTCGATGTTGCGTCTTTGAATGACGAGTTGGACTTCCTGGTCAACCGTTCCGCGCCAGAACGCGCGTCCGTTCGACTGCCCGCCGCCGTTATCTCCGCCGCCGTTATTGTTGCCGCCGAGTTCACGATTGATGTCGCCGATGGCTTTTTGAGCATCGCGCCACAAAGCGTTGTTCGCGCCGTAATTCGGAGCGCGGCGAACCAAATCGCTCAAAATCGCGCCCGCGTCGCGCAATTCGGAAGCGCGTCGCCCGTCGCGGACGAATTCCTGAAAAAAGCCGGTGCTGGCATCGAGCTGCTGCGCCAGAAACGCCGCTTCGATGTCGGCACGGGTATTAGAATTATTGCGCTTCAAATCCTCCGAGGTGCGGTCAACCAAATCAACCGTCTGCCGTTTCAACTGGTTGAGCAAATTGTCGAGCCGCGACGACGAATATCTGTTTTGTTCAACCTGCGCGGAGGCGGAAAAAGCGAAAATCAAAATCGAACACAATGTCAAAAGAATAGATTTTTTCATAATTTATTTCCTCAAATGTTTTTTGGGGAGAAACAATCAAGTCTTTGAAGACGAAGATTGAAAACGGGTTTGCCGCTAATATCCGAAAGCCGTTTCAGAAATTGGTCTTGTGTTTAGAGTTCAAACTTTAGTTTGCCTCCGCCGCGTTTCGCTGGCGGAAACACGCTAAAGCGTGAACTCATAACTTTAGCGCGTAATTTTTTAAGATTGCTTCTAGAAACAAAATCACCGTCGAATTCTAAATTTCATTAACCGTCAAACCTTGTTCGCACAAACTCCATTGCAAAACTTCCGCTTCGGGCTGTTCGGCTAACGCCCGTTCGACATCGGCTTGACGATTTTCTTCGCAGAAAAAAGCGATACAGCCGCCGCCGCCCGCGCCGCAGATTTTCGGAGCAATCGCGCCGTTTGCCAACGCGACATCAATTAATTTGTCCATCTGCGCGGTCGCAATGCCGGGCGCGAGACGCTTGCGCTGCGGGTGCGATTTCAGCATCGTTTCGCCGACCGCGTTCCAATCGTTTTGCAAAAGTGCTTCGCGCAAGTTTATCGCCGAATCGCGGATGCCTTCAAAAATATCGAAAATTTCCTTATCGCCGTCAATGTGGCGTTTGGTCATTTCCCAATTATTCGTGCCGGAATTGCGCGGCTCGCCGGTGTAGCAAACGACGATTCTTTCCTGCAAAGTTTTTATATCAACGTCCAACGCCTCGCGTTCGATGCCGTCGGGACGAAAATGAATCGAAGCCGTGCCGCCGTATTGCGCCGAATAATAATCCTGAAATCCGGTCGGAACTTTTATCACCTGACATTCGATGTTAGCGGCAATCGGGATAAATCTTTCGGGCGCGTAACGATTCCCGACTAATTTATTTAACGCGCCGATGCAGGCGATATTCAGCGTCGAAGAACCGGCGAGTCCCGCGCCCGCCGGAGCTTCGGATTCGGTCGTCATCGTAAATCCGGTTTCGGGCTGGAAAAAATAGACGAGTTTGGCGAGCAGTTCGAGACGCGGTTCGTTTTTCAACTCGCCGATGCGGTCGAGCGACGATTCGAGTTCGACTTGCCGGTCAATCGAAATCAATTCGATTACATCGTCTGAACGGGTTTCGATGCGGCATTTCGCCATCAGATTAACCGCGAAATTAACGGTTGACGCGCCTTCGTGAAAAAGAAAAAGCGGCGGAATATCAATAGTTCCGCCCGCTAAATCAACTCTCGTCGGCGCAGATGATTCGATTATCATAATTAGTGGTCAGTGGTTAGTGGTCAGTGGTCAGTTTTTTATCGTGATTAAAATATCAACTACCGACAGCGTTTTTTTTCTCCTCTTCTCCTTTTCTCCCTTTCTCCTCTTCTCCCTTTCTCCCCTTCTCCGCCTCGCGGTTCGGCGCACTCGTCAGGTGAAGGCGTTCTTCGATGTGGTGCAATTTTTCCTCGATGCGATGAATCGTTTCGGGATTTGGATTGGCTTCTTCGACTTTATCGGAAAGATAATACCGCTCGATGACGTAAAAAATGATAATGCCAGTCAAAACGATAAAAAACAGCCAGATGCCGATTTGCTTGAAATCGCCGATGATGCTCGTAATTGCGCCGCTGAAAAAATAGCCGATGCTCGCCAGAATCAATGACCAAATCGCGCAGCTAATGACATCCAAAAATAAAAATCGCGGATAAGACATTCTGCCGATGCCGTAGAAAACGCACATTGCGGCGCGGATTCCGTAAATATATTTTGAAATGACGATGGCAAAACCGCCGAACTTCTCAATCAGCCGCTCGATGCGCGGTCGCGCCATTTCGTAAAAACGATAATGTTTAATCGTCTTTCTGAACAGCCGCCCGATAAAATAAGCGACGTTATCGCCGACGATGCCGCCGAGCATTCCCGCCAGAAAAACTTTCCCAAAACTATAGGGACCGAAAAAACCGCCGTGCGCCATCACGCCCGACAAAAGCAGTGTGATATCGCCTTCGACGGTGCAAAGCGCGAAAACCGCAAAAATCCCGTAATCCCTGATAAGTTCGGCTATATGTTCCATTGGTGAAAGATTGCGCTTTTTCTGATGTCGCTGTAAAAGAGTAACTTTCAAAGCGTCATTCAGTCAAAGGCGACGGGAATCGAATTGTTTTGGAGGTGGTGAAAACAGAGTAATTTGAACATAAAAAATTGGGTGATGTTGCACAAATTATGCTGATGAGAAAAACGATTCGGAATAGATGAAAGATGAAAGATAATAGCTGAGAGATAAAACCGTGAAAAATCTATCAATTATCATCTTTCATCTTTCATCTATTCCGAAGTCAAATTAAATAAAAATCTATTCAGCATCAAAGTCGAAACATTAACAAAATTGGAGTTATAAGGCAGCAATTTACACTTCTGCTTTATAACTCCAATTCTATTTTAACCGTCTGTCCTCGAAAACTATGCGGCTTCCCGCAAAGGTTCGGCTTCAATTTCTCTTTCGATTTCGTAACCGTAGAGATTGCTGATTAAACCTAATTTTTCCATTAATTTAAGCTGCACCCAATTGACGTCGAATTCATACCACGTCAAACCGTGTTTCGCCGAACGCGGATGCGCGTGATGATTATTGTGCCAGCCTTCGCCGAACGTCAGCGCGGCAACCAAACCATTATTGCGCGAATCGTCTGTCGTTTCAAAACGGCGCGTTCCCCATAGATGCGTCGCCGAATTAACCAGCCACGTCGAGTGCCAGCCGATGACCTGTCGCAGAAACACGCCCCACAAAACCATCGTCAAACCGCCGAACAGTCCGCCGGTCAACAGACTGCCGACGGCGAATAAAACGACGGCGGCGATAATCGGCGTAACATAATAATAGTTCGACATAAAAACGTGAACTTTATCCTTGACCAAATCGGGCGAGTAACGCATCTGCGTCGCTTCGTCCTGATTCTGCGCCGTGCCGCGAAAAATCCAGCCCAT
The DNA here is from genome assembly GCA_026786155.1 of Pyrinomonadaceae bacterium. Taxonomy (GTDB): domain Bacteria; phylum Acidobacteriota; class Blastocatellia; order Pyrinomonadales; family Pyrinomonadaceae. Next base: position 6,810 of record JAJAYR010000391.1, on the reverse strand, counting down.
ATGCGACCAGTAAGTTCCGTTGTGCGGGCTGTGCGGGTCTTTGTCGGTTTCGGTAAAAGCGTGATGAAGGCGGTGCGTCGTTACCCAATTTATCGCTCCCGACTGCAAACCGAGCGTTCCGCAAAAGGTGAGAAAATACTCGACCGCCTTCGACGATTTAAAGCCGCGATGCGTCAGCAGGCGATGATAACCCATCCCGATTCCCCAACTGCCCGCAATCCACCAGGTGATCGCGGCGGCAATCAAATTTGCCCAGCTAAAAGTAAATAACGCGCCGATTGCCATAATATGGAAAGTCGTCACGAAAAATATCGTTACCCATTGAATTTTGTCCGATTTGGTTTGATTTAATTCGATTACGTTCTGCATTTGTAAAAACCCCTTTATGATTGCTGAAAACTTTTGGAAAACGCATCTTTTTGCGTCTGTTGAAAAGCCTAACAGATTTATTTGCCGTTGATTGTAAGAGTTTTGTAATACCGTCCGTGATTAAAAAATTTCTTAATCAACATAAAAAACGCCGCCCCTGAAAATTCTCGAAACCGCTTGTTTCGACGCGGTTGAATATTCGAATGAGAGTATGAAAATTATTGTCAAAAATATATCCGAGTGTTACATTAGATTGACTTTCCATTTATTAAAAATTATCAAAAACTTTCCCCAGGGAGAAAATATGAAAATTGAATCCCAACTTTTTCGTTTGCCTATTTTTGTTCTGGTCCTGACACTTGTTTTTGCCGCACTGCCGAAAACAAAAGCGGCAGCGGCAATCGGAAAAGACGCTCCCGATACGGTCTTTTCCAACACCGCGCCGATTACGATAAACACTGCCGCGCCGCTCGCCGCGCCGACGAAAGCGACGGTTTATCCTTCGACCATTAATGTTTCGGGAATGACCGGCACGATTTCGCGCGTCGAAGTTTCGCTGCGCGGTCTGGCGCACACGCGAATTTCCGATTTGGATTTTCTGTTAGTCGGTCCCGGCGGGCAAAAATTTATTTTTCTTTCCGACGTGAATAATCAAAGTGCGACCAGAGCGCAGGACGACGTTTATACTTTCGGTGATGACGCGCCCGCCCAACCCAATAATTTTACGCCGCTGCGTCCGGGTTACTACAAGCCGGTGAATTTTGACACGACGACCGACGTTTTTCCCGCTCCCGCTCCCGCCGCGCCGTATAGTTCGACGACGTTTGCCGCTAATTTCAACGGCAGTTCGCCGAACGGCGTTTGGTCTTTGTTCGTCGTGGACGACGCTTTGGACGATAACGGAAGTATCGGTTCGGGCTGGGAATTGAGCGTTACGACCACCGGCGCGGCACAGACTTTTGCCAATCCGACCTATCTCGGTTTTGAAGAGATGATTACCCGCGCCGCGCCTTATTCTTCAAATATCAATGTCGCCGGACAGTCCGGCGTAATTACCAATCTGCGCGTCAGTCTGAACGGGCTTTCGCACACGCAGACGCAGGACGTTGACGTGCTGCTCGTCAGTCCGAACGGGAGCGGCGTGGTTTTGATGGCGGATACCGGTTCGAGCGGTGCCAGCAGCGTCAATTTAACTTTTGACGATGCGGCGACCGCTAATCTGCCTTCGCCGTTTGTGGCGGCAATCGTTTCCGGGACTTACAAACCTAGTGTTACCTTCGGCAGCAGTTTCTATCTCTTCCCGCTTCCCGCGCCCTCCGGTCCGTATAGCAATTTGCTGAGTTCATTCAAGAACTTCAGCCCGAACGGTAACTGGCAGCTTTACGTCGTGGATGATAACGGAAATAATGCCGGGACGATTTCCGGCGGCTGGAGTTTGGATATTGCGACCGCGCCGCCCGTGCCGCAGTCCGGCGGCTGTGCCGTTCCGAGTTTAGTGCCGTCGCAGTTTAACGTCGGCGCGAATCCGACTAATCTGGCGGCGGGCGATTTCAATAACGATTCCAAAGCGGATTTGGTCGTTGTCAATCAACTTTCCAACGACGTTTCGATACTTTTAAACAACGGCAGCGGCGGATTTTTGCCGCAGACGAACATTTTGTCAGGCGGAACGAATCCGTATGCCGTCGCCGTCGGTTTATTTAACGCCGATAACAATCTCGATTTTGCGGTCGTCAATTCCGGCTCGAACAATGTTTCAATTTTCTTAGGCAGCGGCGGCGGGACGTTTTCCGCGCCGACTAATTTCACGACCGGCGCGAGTCCGATTTCCATCGCCGTCGCCGATTTTAATAACGACAGTCGGCAGGATTTGGCAGTCGCCAACTTCGGCGGATTTTTTGCGGGAACAATTTCGATATTGAACGGCAACGGCAGCGGCGGTTTCAGTCAGCCGTCAACGCTTCGCACTTCGACGCAGCCCGCTTTCGTGAAAACCGCTCGTCTAAACAATGACAACAACGATGATTTGGTCATCGCCAATTTCGGAGCCAACAGCATCACCGTCTATTTCGGCAACGGCAATGGCACGTTCGGATTAAACCAGACGCTTATCAGCAATGGTCTCAACCTTCTCGGTCCAGTCGCCGTTGAACTGGCTAACGTATCCGGCGACAGCAGTCTTGACTTAATCGTCGCCAATTACAACGGCAACAATTTGGCGTTGTTCACCGGCTCGGCAAACGGTTCTTTTACCTATTTTAACCTTCAGGCAGTCGGTCAAAATCCGATTTCCGTCGTGGCGGCGGATGTCTTAGGCAACGGAATCAATCGCGTTTTCGCCGCATTGAGCAGCGGAAATCAAATTAGCACGGCATTTAACGGCACTCCCGAATCGTATCCGGTTGATTTATATCCGAACGCCGTCATTAAAGGAGATTTCAACGGCGACGGCAAACCGGATTTGGCGACGGCAAATTCCGGTTCAAATTCCGTGACGGTGCTGACTAACACCTGTATCGCCGCAGTCGGCAACATCTTCGATTTTACCGGCGACCGGCGCACCGACGTGGGCGTTTATCGTCCGAGCGGCGGACTTTGGGCGGTCATCGCTCCAATCTCCCAATATTATTTCGGCAGAGACCGCGACGTGATTGTTCCCGCCGATTATGACGGCGACAACCGAACCGATTTCGCCGTCTTTCGTCCTGAAACAGGCATCTGGATTGTTCAAAAAGTAAGTTCGTTAGGTCAAGGCACCAACCTTTATAACTTGCAGTTCGGTTTGCCGACCGACATTCCCGCGCCCGCCGATTACGACGGCGACGGGAAAGCCGACATCGCCGTTTTCCGCCCGTCGAACGGGTTTTGGTATATCAGATACAGTTCGGACAATTCGACGCAGAGCCGACAGTTCGGACAAACCGGCGACCGTCCCGTCGCGGCGGATTACGACGGCGACGGCAAAACCGACATCGCCGTTTTCCGTCCGTCAAATGGTGTCTGGTATGTTTCGGGAAGCACTAACGGATTTTCCGGGACGGCTTTCGGGGTCGGAACGGACATCGCTGTTCCGGCAGATTACGATGGCGACGGCAAAGCTGACATCACAGTTTTTCGCCCGTCAAACGGTGTCTGGTATCGTCTGAACAGTTCTAATAACGCATTTACGGCGCAGGCTTTCGGGCTGGCGGGCGACGTTCCGGTGCCGGGCGATTACGAGGGCGACGGAAAATTCGATATTGCGGTTTTTCGTCCGAGTTTGAGCGAATGGTATATTTTGCGAAGTTCGGATGGCGGTTTTCAGGGAACGCGCTACGGTATTTCCACCGACATTCCGGTTCCGTCGGCTTATGTCCGATAAATGGGCAAGACTAGTTCGAGATAAGAATGATAGCCACCAAAAGGCACAAAAATCACAAAAAGGAAAACTAAAAAATCTTTTTTGTGTCTTTTGTGCCTTTTTGTGGTTAAAATGTTTTCAGTATCGAACGATTTCAATTTTTGTCCGTTTCGCAAAGTCGGCTTTTTCGTTGTAGAATTTTTGTATGGTTGAAGAAAATAAAAAGCCGGAAGAAACGGCAGTAAATCACACGACGGAAAATCTCGAATCGGTCGGGCAGATGATTATCGGCGGGCTTGAAACAATCGGCGGAATTTTGACCGCCGACCCGGTAACGCGGGCGGAAGGCGCGTTTAATCTCGAAGCGGGCGAACGGCATCAGGAAGCCAACAAAAATCTGACCGCGATGGACGAAGCGGAAAAAGACAAATCCGGCGAAAGTTGAAATGTTCGGGCGGCGAACGAAATTCAAGTATATTACCAATCTGAAAATTCATCTCGCGCAGTTGGCGGACGCTACTTTTCTGAAATTAACCCAAGAATGACCAAAAAAATTTTTATCGCCGGTTCCGGCGGAATCGGTGAAGCCGCCGCGCTTTTGCTTCGTGAATGGTGCGAGTTTGAAACGGAAATTTATCTCGGCGACGTGGCGGAAGAATCACTGCGAAAGGTGAAGGATTTCGTCGTGCGAAGTTCCGAGAAAACTTCCAGCGTCGAAACGGTTTTGATGACCGGCGACGTGAACGACGCGATGAAAGCGGCGTTTGAAAAGTGCGACGTGCTGCTCGATTGTGCGCCGGGTTCGCAAGCTCCGAAGATGGCGCGATTTGCCAAAGATTTCAAAATGCACTACGCGAATTTGACCGAATACGTTGCCGAAACCGATGAAATTACGGCGTTGGCGAAAGATGCCGACACCGGATTTATTCTGCAAACCGGACTCGCGCCGGGTTTTATCAACGTGCTGGCGATGTCGCTTTATCAAAAATTTGTCGAGAAACACGAGAATGAAAAAATCGAGAAACTCGGAATGAAAGTCGGCGCGTTGACGGCGCACGCGCACACGCCGCATTTTTACGGTTTTACGTGGTCGCCGATTGGCGTGGCGACCGAATACGTCAAAAGTTCGCGGGTTCTCCGTAACTACAAAATTACGGAAAAGCCCGCGCTGTCGTCGCGGGAAACGATTATTATCGGGGCGCGAACTTACGAAGCCGATTTGACTTCGGGCGGCGCGGCGGATTTGCCGGATTTTTTCGCGGGCAAAGCGCGAAACTTGGATTATAAAACGCTGCGCTACGTCGGGCATTACGATTGGGTCGAATCGCTCATTCGCAAACTGCCGAAGGACGAAAATCTGCCGCTTGCGCTGCAAAACGTGATGCTCGAAGCGATTCCGTCGGTTGAAGATGATTTGGTTTTAGTTCACGCCTCGGTTGACGGATTTGATAAAAATAATCGGCGCAGAATGATTGAAAAAGCGTTTTATGTCGAGCCTTTGAAAATCGGCGGCAAAAGTCTGCGGGCGATTCAGACGACGACCGCCGCGCCGCTTTTGGAAAGCGCGATGCTGCTGCTGTCCGGCAAATATCGCGGCGTGGTGCTGCAAAGCCAAATCGAACCGAAAGAGTTTTTGAAGGGAAATTTCATCAGCCGAATCTACCGCGATTGACCGAACGAGTTTTTATAAAATGACTTCCGTCGTCGGGTTTTCTTCGTCGTCGCCGGTTTCTTCTTCGATTTCAACTTTAACCGGAAAAAGCAGAATTAACAGTATCAGCAAGTATAAAACTATCGCGGCGACGGGGAAAAAAAACGAAATCGCCAGCGCGACGGCGTAAAGCGCAACCATCAGCAAACTTCGATTCAACGCTTGCTTTACTTCGCTTTCGCTCGTCGCGGCGGAAATTTCCGAATGTTTTATCCACGTATACCAACGCACAGCGCACAACATCCCGCTCGTCAGCAAAATCGTCGCGCCGAAAAAGGCGACCGCCGTTTTGTTTTCGGGATATTCGGTCATAATCGCCGCCGGAAACGGCACGAAACAGACGAGAAACAAAAACACGAGATTCAGCCACAATAAACCGCGCGTCGTTTTCTGAAGTGTGCGGAAAAATTGGTGATGGGCGACCCAGAAAATCGCCACGAACGCGAAACTGACGATGATGCTGATAAATTTCGGCGAGAGTTTATAAAGCGCGTCAAGCAATTCCCGCCAATCGCTTTGAATGTCCATTTCAGGCGTTTTTAAATCCAGAAACAACAGCGTGATGACGATGGCGAAAACGCTGTCGCTGAAGGCTTCGAGCCGTTGCGTGCTGAGTGTCGCTTCCAGTTTTTGATTTTGACTCATCGCCCATTTAGGATGACAAATTCGGTCTTCCGTTGCAAAACAGCAGGTTTATTTAAGTTTTTATGCCGCGCATTATTTGTCTTTCCGACACGCACAACTGCCACGAACAAATCGTCGTTCCCGACGGCGATATTTTGATTCACGCGGGCGACGCGACGATTCGCGGGACGATTCCCGAAATTGAACGGTTCAATGATTGGTTCGTGAATCTGCCGCATAAACATAAAATCTTCGTCGCGGGAAATCACGATTGGCTGTTTGAAACAAATAATTCAACGGCGCGGAGACTGCTCGAGGCTTCGATTGATTATTTACAGGATTCTTCGGTCGAGATTGGTGACTTGAAGATTTACGGTTCGCCCTGGCAGCCGAGATTTTATGATTGGGCGTTTAATTTGAATCGCGGCGCGTGCCTTGCGGAAAAGTGGCAGATGATTCCGGCGGACACCGATATTCTAATCACGCACGGACCGCCGCACGGGATTTTGGACGAAGTGCCGCGTCAGTATTTTATCGAAAACACGGGCTGCGAAGAATTGCGAAAGAGAGTTGAAATTATCCGCCCGAAACTTCACGTCTTCGGACATATTCACTGCGGTTACGGTCAAACCGAACGATTCGACGTGAAATTCGTCAACGCTTCAAACTGCGACGAAGAATACAATCCTGTAAATGTTCCGGTTGTTATTGATTTGTAAGAATTCGTTTAGTAGTCCGTAAATTAAATTTTTGAGTGTTCAGAGTT
>JAJAYR010000390.1 GCA_026786155.1 Pyrinomonadaceae bacterium | reverse complement strand
GGTCGAAGGCGGAATCAAAACTTACGGCGAAGCTCTGTGGTGGACAGCGATGCTGCTCACGTCCATCGGCTCGGATTATTTCCCGAAGACGGCGGAAGGGCGCGTTTTGTGCTTCATTCTCGCGCTTTACGGTTTCGCCGTGTTCGGTTATGTAACGGCGACTTTAGCGACGTTTTTCGTCGGGCGCGATGCAGAAGACAAAGAATCCGAAATTGTCGGCGCGGAAGACATCAACGCCTTGCGCGGCGAAATCGCGTTGCTGCGCGATGAAATTAAACTGCTCAATAATAAAAATTTAAGCGAAGTTTGAAAAGTGAAAAGCGAGCAGTAATAAACTAAACTACGAGTGCGAAGTTATGATTTATCAACGAATTTGTAGTAAATAATGAATAAATTAAAGCAATTTTTGTCGGATTTGCGGGCGAACTTATGGTTCGTGCCGGGCGTGATGATAATTTTTTCCGTCGCGCTCGCGCTTATTTTGATTGAAGTTGATTCGACCGTCAAAGCCGAATGGCTTGCCGACTATCCGCGCCTGTTCGGACTCGGCGCGGACGGCTCACGCGGAATGCTGACGGCAATCGCTTCTTCGATGCTGACGGTTGCCGCCCTTGCTTTTTCGCTGACCTTAAACGCCGTGACGCAGGCTTCGGGACAATTTACGCCGCGCATTTTCCGCAACTTTATGCGCGACCGCGCTAACCAGTTCGTTCTCGGCTATTTCGTTTCGGTGTTCGCCTTTTGCCTGCTGGTTTTGCGAACGATTCGCGGTGCGGACGAACTGAAATTCGTGCCTTCGTTTGCCGTGCTGGTCGGTCTCGCGCTCGCTGTCGGCGGCGTTCTCGTGCTTATTTTCTTTATCCATCACATCGCCGATTCCCTGCAAATTACGACGATTCTCGACAATATCACCGACGAAACGAAGGAATCGGTTAAAAGATTGTTTCCCGAAGAACTCGGCGAGGCGGCGAGCGGCGGCGAAAAACGCGAAGCATGGCGCGCCGAAGACGTGAAAAACTGGACGGCGATTCCCTCGCCCGCACCCGGCTATGTGCAGAGCGTTGACGCGGACGGACTGCTTGAATACGCCGCCGAAAACAATCTTCTGATACGAATGCGGCGCGGCGTCGGACAATTCGCCGGAAGCGGCGCGACGTTAGCCGAAATCGCGCCGGGCGCGGAAACGGCGAACAAAAATGTTCGGTTCGACGACAAAAAAATCGAGGAAATCAACGGATTTTTCAGCCTCGACCGCCACCGCACAATCGAGCAGGACGCCGGATTCGGCATCCGCCAAATCGTGGACATCGCCTTAAAAGCCCTGTCGCCGGGCGTGAACGACACGACGACCGCCGTCGAATGTATAGACAATCTCGGTGAAATCGTCGGCGAAATCGCACGGCGCAGACTGCCCGCGCCGGTGCGCTCGAAAGATAACGTCCCGCGCGTATTGACGCTCGCGCCGGATTTTGCGGATTACGTCGAAACCGCGTTCGACCAGATTCGCATCAGCGGCAAAGCGAATCAGGCGATTTTCGAGCGGCTTTTAACGACAATCCAATTCGTAGCTGAATGCACAAGCGACAAAGCGCGGCGAATCGCGCTGGGCAAACAAGTTGTGTTAATCGGTGAATACGCCGAACAAACTCTGGAAACCGAATACGAAAAAGAGAAAGTGCGGTTGAAATTAAATGAAGCGAAAAAGATTTTCGGCGAGTAAACCGCGCTTTATTGTGATTTTATAATTACCGATAAATTTTCTAAGATTTGATTTTTCACCGCCTATAAAAAATTATGTTTCTACTTCTACTGCAAAATGAACCGGCGGACGCGGGTTTCGATTTGGATACGATTTGGAATTCGATGTTCGGATTATTCAATTCGTTTCTGTCGCGCCTGCCGTATATCGTCGTCGCCCTCATTGTCTTCGGCGGGTTTCTGATAATCGCCAAAATCGTTAGCCGCGTTATCAATACCGCCGGACAGCGGACGCGGTTTGACGTAACGCTCGCCGACTTGCTCGGACGACTCGCATATTTTGTCACGTTGGTTGTCGGCGTTTTCGTCGCCGCCGTGATTATTTTTCCCGCCTTCAAACCGGGCGATCTGGTCGCGGGCTTGGGCATTACGTCGGTTGCCGTCGGCTTCGCCTTCAAAGACGTGCTGCAAAACTTTTTCGCCGGAATCCTGATTTTATGGCGCAAGCCGTTCATCGTCGGCGACCAGTTAAAATTTAAGGAATACGAAGGCACGGTCGAAGAAATCACCGTCCGCTCGACGCGCCTGAAAACCTTTGACGGCGAACGCGCCGTCATTCCGAACGGCGACATTTACGCCAACGCCGTGCTGGTCAAAACCGCTTACGACAAGCGGCGCGTCCGCTTCGTCGTCGGCATCGGCTATCTGGACGACATCGAAACGGGGCGCGAAACGATTAGACGGGTTTTAAATGAAATCGAAGGCATTCTGCCCGACCCCGGACCGTGGATTTACGTTTCCGAACTCGCGCCCTCAAGCGTCAATTTTACAGTTTATTTCTGGGTAAATTCCGAGCAGGCGAATGTTTTGAAAGTTTCCGATAAAGTGGCGACCGGCATCAAATACGCGCTCGACGAAGCCGGAATTGATATGCCGTATCCGCACTCGGTCGTTTTGTTTCACGACTCGACCGGAACGCGCGACGGCGACATCGAACGGGCAAAATATCTCGCCGTCCCGAACGAAGGTTCAAACCGGAACCGCTGAATCGAAGATAACCGCCGCGCGGCGTTCGGCGCATTTCCCGTGTTATTACTCAAGCCTTTTGAGTGGTAACACGGATTTTTTTTCGCCCGTCAATCAATAAAATCAAAGTTATCAAAATCGTATCGAATTTACCCGGCTGGCGGCTTCGGCAAAATAACGCCGCGCCGGAACAAGGAGAATTTATGAAATTATTAAATAGCAAACAAAAGCAGGCGGCGAGTGCGCGACGAAATTACGGGAAAACGATTTTTCGTTGTCTGGGAGCGTTGACGCTAGCGGTATCGAGCGTTTTATTTTTAACTTCGTGCGCGGACTCGGCGAGCGACCGCGCTGAAAAGACAGGCGGAATAACGGCGCGGCAGGTCATCGAAAACCCTCAGGCATACGTCGGCAAAACCGTGACGGTGAGCGGCAATGTCGAAGAAATCTGGAATCCGCGAGCGTTTAATATGGACAGCGGCGTGAGCGTCGGCGAACTACTCGTCGTCGGGCGCGAGCCGTTTCCCCAGGTCGGCGACGCGAATAATCGCGCATACGTTATCAGCGACGTGGCGACGGTCACGGGCGTGGTCAGAATGTTCGTAAAGGCGGACATCGAACGCGAAATCGGCTGGGATTTAGATTCGCGCCTCGAAGCGGAATTTAACGCCAAACCGGTTTTAATCGCTCAGTCGGTCAATTTCAAACCGAACGCGAATCGCGCCGCGACGACCGCCAACGCCGGACAAACAATGATGACTCCGAACGGCAATCAAATGCCGGCTAACACTAACCAGATGATGGCAAACGGAAATGCCAATCAAGCGGCAGCAAACGGCGGCAATCAAACGGCGGGCGGCAAACTGACCGACGCTGGCGTTTATAATTCGACGGCGGACAAACTTTCGCTGGTCGGCAAAGAAATCGAGTTTTCAAATGTACGCGTCGGGCGCGTCGTCGGACCGCGCACCTTCACCGTCGCTTCGGGCGGCGGCAGCGAAATTTATGTGATGCTCGACGAAGAATCGGCTCGCGGAGTCGGCACGCAGGGGAAAATCGGCGTGGGCAAAACAATGAGTTTGACCGGCAGATTTGAACGTCTGCAAGCCGAAGAAATCAATGACATCGCCAACAATCGCTTTCGCCCGCTGACGACGGCGGAACGCGATTTTCTGAAGCAAACGCCGATCTTTTTGCAGGCTGCTAAAGTCAGCGACTTAAAGTAAAACGACTGTGAAGCGATTTTCAAACTCAAAATTATGGAAAGCGAAACGGACAAAATTAACGAAGAAACCCGGCAAACAGCCGGACTCGAAGCCGATACGGGCGGCAGCGACATCGGAGCGGGAAAGAAAACCGGACTTTACGGATGCGCCTTTATGATACTGGCAATCGTGATAGTTTTTATCGTTTTGGTTTTGACCGGAATTTACAATCCGTTTCAAGGCACGGAAGGTGTCGGTCCTTAAAAGTGAAAAAAAATGAAAACGCGCGGGCGAAAGCGAACGACTCGCGCTTGAACGGACTTCAAAATAAACGGGTCAGCAATTAAATTTATGCGGCGAAAGTATCCCAAACGTATCGCGCTCGGCGTTCTCGGCGCGATACTGCTCTTACTGATATGGGGCGCGGTTATCGAACCGCGCCTCGTTGACGAAAAAGCGGAAACGGCGTTCGTTCCGAATCTTCCTTCCGCCTGGGAAAACAAGCGCGTCGCGCTGATTGCCGATCTGCAAATCGGAATGTGGCTCGGCAACGAAGACACGGCGAAAAAAGTCGTCAATCGAATCATCGCCGAGCGTCCCGCCGCCGTTTTAATCGCGGGCGATTTTGTTTATAAGCCGACCGACGATGACGAACGCGAAGATGTTGAAAAAGAAGACACGCGCAACTTTATGAATGAAGTAAATGAAGCCGCCGCTTTGCTGCGTCCTTTAATCGAAGCGAAAATTCCGACTTATGTCGTTCTCGGCAATCACGATTATGGGATGGGTTATCCAGATTCGGTCAAAAATGAGCCGCTGGCGATTGCCGTGCGGCAAACGCTTTCGCAGGCTGGCGTGCGCGTTCTTGATAATGCGTCGGCGGTTCTTGCTTTGCCCGATGAATCCGGCGCACAAAACAATTCGACGGCGAACGATGCGGCGAATCTTTTCGTCGTCGGCATCGGTTCGCATTACGCCGATAATGCCAAACCGGAAATAGCTTTAGCGCAAGTTCCGGTCAACGCGCCGCGCGTGATTTTTATGCACGAACCCGATTCGTTCGTCGCAATTCCGGCAAACGCCGCGCCGCTCGCGCTCGCCGGACACACGCACGGTGGGCAGATTCGCATTCCTTTTACCGACGATTGGTCGTGGATGTCGCTTTTCACCGATGAAAAAATCCACGCCGACGGGTGGATAAGCGATTTCGGTCAGGCGGGAAATCGCCTTTACGTCAATCGCGGCATCGGTTTCAGCAGTTTTCCGATTAGAATTAACTGCCGTCCCGAATTAACCGTTTTTACGCTTCGGCGCGGAAACGGTTAAAAAATAATCTTGCGGCAAAAGTCGGAATAAAAGTTATGTTTTTTGATGATTGGTTTGGACTGATTCGTATCTTGATTGTCGGCGTTCTCGCTTATTCGGCGTTAATATTTGTGCTGCTCGCGTCGGGCAAGCGCACCTTGTCGAAATGGAACGCCTTTGATTTTGTCGTCACAATCGCGCTCGGCTCGACATTGGCGACGGTTATTATTTCAAAGGACGTTTCATTTGCCGAAGGAGTTCTCGCGCTCGGCTTGCTCGTCGGGCTGCAATTTGTCATCACCTGGCTTTCGGTTCGCTTTAAATGGATGTAAAATCTCGTCAAAGCCGAGCCGACTCTGCTTTTCGACAAAGGCGAATTTCTGTCTCACGCGATGAAGCGGCAGCGCGTCGCCGAAGGCGAAGTGCGGATGGCGATTCGCGCCAAAGGCATCGCCGCCGTCGAAGAAGTCGAAGCCGTCGTCCTCGAAACCGACGGCAGCTTCAGCGTGATTAAAAAATCGAAAACCGATTCGCGCACGGCTCTCGAGGGTGTATGTTAATTTAAAGATTTAAAAGCCGGACATTTTGCCGAAGCGAGAAATAAATTATGCCGCCGGAAACGCCGCCAAACGATTTTCAACCTCCGCATATCACGCCGCGCGATAAAGCGCCGCCGGGTTGGGCTTTTGCCCGAAAAACTTTAACATTTCTCGGCATCACTACGCTGTCCGCGCTGATTTTAATCGTTTTGTGGCAGGGCGCGGAAATCGTTTTGCTGGTTTTCGCCGGTCTTTTGCTGGCGATTTTCTTACGGAGTTTGAGCGGTTTTATAAAAAGATACATGCCGCTTTCGGAAAATTTGTCGCTGACGGTGGTGTTACTGGCAATCGTCGCCCTCATTGCGCTTGGCGTCTGGCTTTTGTCAGATTCGATGCGGCAACAATTCGACGAATTGTCCGAACAACTGCCCGTCGCTTTTGAGCAAATGCGCGGGCAAATTTCCAAATATCCTTTGGGGCGGCGAATCGTCGAACAAATGCCTGAGCCGCAGCAATTTATCGGCAGACAATCGACAAATGTTTTCGGGCGCATCACCGGACTTTTTTCGACGGCTTTCGATGTCCTGGCGAATATTATAATAGTTTTGATGACCGCCGTTTATTTCGCCTTCAGCCCGAAACTATACAACGAAGGCATCGTCAAGCTCGTTCCGCAAAACCGGGAAAAACGGGCGCTGGAAATTCTCGCAACTATGGAAAAAACGCTGCGCGGCTTTTTGCTCGGCATTTCCGGTTCGATGACGATTAATGGTGTTTTAACCTTTTTAGGATTGTGGTTTTTAGGCGTTCCGTTCGCCATACCGCTTGGAATTATCGCCGGTCTGATGAGTTTTATTCCGAATATCGGTCCGCTGATAGCGAGCGCGCCCGCAATTTTGATTGCTTTATCGCAAAGTCCGGCGCAGGCGCTCTACGTCGTTATTCTTTATCTCGCGGTGCAGAATCTCGACGGCTTTTTAATTTCGCCACTTATTCAGCAGCGCGCCGTTTCCGTCCCGCCCGTCCTCGTCATCGCTTCACAACTGCTGCTCGCCGTGCTGTTCGGTTTTCTTGGCTTGCTGCTCGCCGTTCCCATCGTCGCCGTCGTTTTCGTGGCGGTGAAAATGATTTACGTCGAGGATATTCTGGGCAAGCGAGTCGAGGTCAAAGGCGAACAGGACGCTAAAAATGAAATTAGGCTTGAGGCGTTGAGCAATGAATAATATTCTCGCGGGGCGTTCGCAAATGGCGACAGCGCCGGTTTTTTACATCATTTTCGCCGGCAATTAGACGGACGAGAATGAACGAGCCGCTGGCTTGTTTCAAGCGCGGATTGTTTTGTTTTATCTTTAACTTGATTTCCCGTTTCCGGCTCGTTCATTTCTGCCGATTCGATAATTGTTTAAGAACCCCGTTATTGCGGAGATGCCGCCGGTTTCGGAGCGTTCAAAGTGTTCAACAAAGCGCCGGCGACAGCGGTTATTGTTTGTGTTACGGCGTTAAACTGCTGACGAACCTGTTCTTCCGTGATTTTGTTGTAACCGGCTGGCACTTCAAAAAGCGCGGGCGCGGTTTCCGTTTTGATGTCGCGCATTTCAATCACGGTTTTTAATCCGTCAACGCCCTGAACGCTGCCGCCCGCCTGCGATTCAAACTCGGCGCGGACAGGCAATCCGGTTTCCTTATCGACGTAAGTAAAAGATTCGGCGCTGACCTGACCTGCCGGGCTGTTCGTTCGGGCAGTTCCCGCCGCTCTGTATTTGACGACCGCGCGCCCGTTAAACTGTTCTTCGCCGACGCGCTCAAAACCTTCTCTTCCTTTGAGATAGTCGACAATCCGGTCAGGCATCATCAAACGCGGCACGTCGAACCCGACGGCTTCGGGACTGACTTCGGCATACTGTTTCCGGTTCGGCAAAATCAAATACCGAGTGCTGCTTAAATTCAGATAAACGACTTGTTCGTTATTCGGCAGGTTAAACGAGATGCGCCGTTTTTCTCCTTCGCGCGCCACATTCGCCGTTATGGACGGCAGACTCATATTCCTGCCCGTCGTCCGGGCTGATAATTGCATCGTCGCGCTGTATTGGTTCGGCTCGCCGGTTTCTATCACCGGACTGACGGCGACAACCGTGGTCGGGCTAACAATCGGCGATGAAACGGCATTCGCGCCATTCGTGCCGTTCGCATTCGCCGTATTCATACTAACTTGATTTGTGTCGGAAGTATTCGTCGCCGTGTTCTGACAACCTGCCATTACAACCGCAAAAAATGTAATTCCTATAATCGAAACTCCAAATATTTGTTTTTTCATTTTGCCTCCTCGTAAATTCTTTTTTTATTACTCAAAAATCCCGCGATAAACTTTTGCATTCTTTAAAACTATTAATTTTTAAGAGAAGCGGCGACGGTGCAATTACTCAAGAGGGATGAGTAATTGCACTTATTGCACTGTCAAATAAGCATCATGAACTGGTTTTAACTAAACCTCACTTATAAAAGCCACGTCTGATAACAGGTTTGCGGCTAAATCTTATTTGGTTAAATAAAGAGATAAAAGGTTAAGAAAATCCTTTGTTAATTAATTCTTAACAGCCTACAAGTCAAGGTCAGAACTGTGTATTTGGCTAAATTACCAAGCATTTTTTGCCAGCAAGAAAGGCAGACAAATTACGAGTTAACCTGAGTCCTGATTAGAAAAGTATGTAATCTCCAAAAAATGAGTAGAATGATTTTGAGAAAAAAACTGCTCAAAAATAAGGAGATTACACAATGAGAAGTATAGTGCGTTCCGCACAATTAGTTTTAGTCTATTGTTTGGCAGATGACGGCTTAAAAAGCGAGAAAAACGGCGGCAATTGGAGAAAGTCGAATCATCATCCGAAATGCACGGATGCGGAAATAATCGCGGTGGCGATGGAACGCTTCGCGCAAAGTTACTTTGGGACAGCCACCCTCAAACGGACATATTTATTAATTAAAGCCAATGATGCAAAGGCTTTTCCGCATTTGCCAAGTTACAAACAGTGGTTGGCAAGATTACACAACTTAAGTTTTCAAATGGGCGCAATTTTAGAAAATGTGCCGTTGAACATCAAAGAAT
>JAJAYR010000389.1 GCA_026786155.1 Pyrinomonadaceae bacterium | reverse complement strand
CCTTTGTCCTTCGTTTTTGCTCGTAAAACTTCGACTTACAGCGACGGACAAAGGACAAAGGACAAAGGACGAAGGACAAATGAAACTTGAAGGCAAAAAAACTCTAGTTCTCGGCGCGGGCAAATCCGGTGTCGGCGCGGCGCGGTTTCTGGCGCAGCGCGGCGCAACGGTCGCTTTGCACGATAAAAAGCCGGTTGAAGATTGGAGTGAAGAAGCGCGTTCTTTGAAAACCGAAAAAATCGGGTTGATTAGCGGCGAACTTCCTTCGTGGCTGCTCGACCAGATTGATTTGGTCGTGATTTCGCCGGGCGTGCCGACGAATTCGATTCCGGCGCGTTACGTCGAACGCAAAGACGGCGAAGTTATCGGCGAAGTCGAATTGGCGTATAGATTTACAAAAGGCAAAATTGTCGGCATCACGGGCAGCAACGGCAAAACGACGACGACGACGCTCATCGGCGAGATTTTGAAAAACGCGGGAATTGAAACGCAGGTCGGCGGCAATATCGGCACTCCGCTGATTAGTTTGGCGGAAAGTTCGACCGACGAAAACTGGACGGTGGTTGAACTTTCGAGTTTTCAGCTTGAAACGATAAAAGATTTTCGCCCGAACGTCGCCGTCGCCTTGAATGTAACGCCGAATCATCTCGACCGCTACGATTTTTTTTCGGATTATGCCGCCGCCAAACATCGCCTGTTGATGAATCAAACGGCGGACGACGTGGCGATTTTGAACGCCGACGACGAAATAACGGCGAGTTGGGCGAACGGTTTGAAGGCGAAAGTCGTTTTATTTTCGGTCAAAAAAGAACTCGACGAAGGTTTATTTTTACGCGGTCGGGATTTAATTTGCCGGGCGAACGGCGCGGAAAAAGTTTTGACGACGCGCGACGAAATTTTCCTGCGTGGTCGGCACAACGTCGAAAATGTGCTGGCGAGTTTCGCGGCGGGTTTAGCGGGCGGCGCGTCGCCCGATTCGATACGCGAAACGGTGAAAAACTTCAAAGGCGTGGAACATCGCATCGAATTTGTCGCCGAAATCGAGGGCGTGAAATTTTACAACGACTCGAAAGCGACATCGGTTGACGCGACTTTGAAAGCACTCGAAGCCTTGGGCGAAGGCGGCGGCAAAACAATTTTGATTTTAGGCGGACGCGGCAAAAACGCGCTGTATCAACCGCTCGCCGAATTGATTGAAAAATCGGTTCGCAAATTAGTTTTAATCGGCGAAGACGCCGACAATATCGAATCGCAGTTGAAAAATCACGCGGAAATCGTTCGCGCCGAAAATATGCAAGATGCGGTAAAAAAATCATTCTATTCTGCTGAAAGCGGCGACGCGATTTTACTCGCGCCCGCGTGTGCGAGTTTCGATATGTTCAAAAGTTACGAGGAGCGCGGAGCGATTTTCAAAACGGAAGTTTTGAATTTTAATTTCAAAGCGCGGAAAGGAGAAGCGAGATGAAATATATTTTTATACTGTTGGCTGTTACGTTCGGTTTAATTCAAAACGGCGAAAGCTGCGGAAAAAATGTGATGGAAAATTCAAACGATTCAAATAACCCGATTCCGGGGCAGACAAAAGAAAAAGTCAAATACGACCGTTTGCCGGAGAATATCAAGCCCGCAACGGAAGTCAGGCGAATCGTCAAGAACAGAAAAGGCGAGACGGTTTCTTTTGAGGTAACGACGGTTGAGAAGCGATTGAATGAACTCAAAGCGCGTTACAAAAACAATAAATTAGTTGACCGCAGCGGAAGGGAAATTCGATTTCACCAACCGCTGTGCCGCGGCGTTTCAAGAGGTTTTGAAGGAGACGCGCAAGACCAAAAAGCAAATGAGCGGGAACTTGCCGAATTGGAAAAAAAATACACGGTGCTGGTTTTGCATTGCGATTTGCGGAAATTGATGTGAATCGTTTGATTTTATTTTTTAGAAATGACTAAAAAACTCAGAATAGATTGGTTTATGTTTGCGATTGCCGCGTCGCTCGCCTTGTTCGGCGCGGTGATGGTTTATTCGGCTTCGGCGATGATCGCGCTGAAGGAAACCGAAGGCGTGAGTCAATTTACATATTTTTACAAGCAATTCGGGTTCACTTTATTGGGTTTGGCGGCGATGTATGCGATCAGCCGCGTGGATTATCGCCGTTATCAGGACAAAGTGGTCGTCTATGGAATTTTGGGTTTGACCGCTGTTTTACTGCTCGCTGTTTTCGGTTTTCCGTCAATCAACGGCGCACGCCGTTGGATTCGGTTTCCCGGCTTTTCGTTTCAGCCGTCGGAGATTGCGAAGATCGCGCTGCCGATTTTTCTCGCTTATTTTTTGACGAAAAACGAGAAACTTATCGGCGATTTGAAGGAAACCGTGCTGCCGTGTCTCGGCGTTTTAGTCGGTTTAGGCGCGTTGATTATGCTCGAACCGGATTTAGGGACAACGATGGTTTTGTGCGCGGTTTTCGTCGCCGTTTATTTTGCGGCGGGCGCGAAATGGACGCACATCTTGCTGACATTGGCGAGTCTTTTGCTGGTCGGCGCGGCGGCTTTGGTTTTGTCGCCGTTCCGAATGAAGCGGCTTTTGGCGTTTCTCGACCCGTGGGAACATTCGGCGGACGGCAGTTATCAAGTCGTGCAGGGACTTTACGCCATCGGTTCGGGCGGGATTTTCGGCGAAGGTTTTGCCAAAGGTCAGCAGAAACTTTTCTACTTGCCGTATCCGTATTCGGATTTTATTTTCGCGGTCGTCGGCGAAGAACTAGGTTTAATCGGAACGCTGGCGATCGTCGTCGCCTTCGGATTGCTTTTGTGGCGCGGAACTCGCGCCGCTTTGCTCGCGCCCGATAGATTCGGAATGCTGCTCGGCATCGGCATTATCACGGGAATCATCGTGCAGGCACTTTTCAACATCTCGGTCGTGGTTTCGATTCTGCCCGCCAAAGGCATTCCGCTGCCGTTCATTTCCTACGGCGGTTCTTCGATTATCGTAACGCTGTGCGCCGTCGGTGTTTTGCTGAATTTATCGCAGTACGCGGGAACGACTTCGACTGAAAAATTTGAAACGGAAACGCCGGTGCGAAGGCGGAAAAATCGAACGGGATTGAAATGAAAGCAGAGGGCAGAAGGCGGAAGGCAGTCGGCAGAAGGCAGTTGGCAGTTGGCAGAAGGCGGAAGGCAGTTAAGATACTGCCCGACAATGATTACTGATTTATGAAAGTGATACATCAGAAGACGACTATTTGGTAGTCAAGATTCAACTGCTGTCTGCCGACTGCCTTCTGCCAACTGCCAACTGCCTTCCGCCGACTGCCTTCTGCCAACTGCTACTGCTTCTGATTTATGAAAGTTTTAATCGCCGCCGGTGGAACGGGCGGGCATATTTATCCGGGAATCGCCATTGCCAGAGAGATTTTGAAACGCGATGCCGCATCGGAAATTTTATTCGTCGGCACGAGTCGCGGACTGGAAAACAAAATCGTTCCCGAAAACGGTTTTCGACTTTCTTTGATAAACAGCGCGGGACTGAAAAACGTCGGTTTGATGGGAAAACTGAAAGGCTTGTTTATTCTGCCGAAAAGTTTTCTCGAAGCGCGTCGGATTATCAAAAGTTTTAAGCCGGAGGTGGTCGTCGGCGCGGGCGGATATGTTTCGGGTCCGGTGCTTTTGATGGCGAGTTTAATGCGCGTTCCGACATTGGTGATGGATTCAAACGCGCTGCCGGGATTTACGAATCGCAGGCTTGCGCCGTTCGTAACGAAAGCCGCTTTGATGTTTGAAGACGCGCTGCCGTATTTCGGGAAAAAGGGCATCGTCACGGGGAATCCGGTTCGCAAAGAGTTTTTTGAAATTACGGCGAAACCGCGCGGCGAAAAAATCAATCTGCTGATTTTCGGCGGCTCGCAAGGGGCGCGAATGATAAATAATGCGATGGTCGAAGCGTTAAAAGATTTATCGCACGACAGATTAAATATCACGCACCAGACGGGCGAAGGCGATTTTGAAAATATCAGGGAACTTTATAATCGCGCGGGTTGGGGCGATGTTGCGGAAGTGAAACCGTATATTTCAAATATGGTTGACGAGTTTGCGAAGAGCGATTTGATAATTTGTCGCGCCGGAGCGACGAGTTGCGCGGAAATCGCCGCTGCCGGAAAAGCTGCGCTGCTGATTCCGCTGCCGACCGCCGCCGACGACCACCAGCGCAAAAACGCCGAAGCGTTAGAAAAACTGGGCGCGGCGCAGATGATTTTGCAAAAGGATTTATCGGGCAAAAGTCTGGCGGAAAAAATTATCACTTTGATAAACGCGCCCGAAAAAATTACGGCGATGGAAAACGCCGCCAAGAGTTTAGCGCGAAAAGACGCGGCGGAAGTTACGGTTGATTTGATTGAGGAATTGTCAGTTGTCCGTCGTTAGTCGTCAGTTGCAATTTGCAGAAGCAACTGACCACTGACCACTGACCACTGACTACTGATAAATGTTCAGGCACGTCAAAAATATCCATTTTATCGGCATCGGCGGCATCGGGATGAGCGGCATCGCGGAGGTTTTATGCAATCTCGAATT
>JAJAYR010000388.1 GCA_026786155.1 Pyrinomonadaceae bacterium | reverse complement strand
GTTTCGGCGTGAAATAAATCAAAAGAAATTGACAGTGATTAAAGGGATTGACAGGGATAAAAAGCAAAATCAAATGATTTGAATATCCGTGTTTATCCTCTTCATCCCTGTCAATTTTTCTTTTTGTTCTTGAATTTGCGTTAAATTTTATTGTGAACGCAAAATTGCCAGCGGCTTTTTGAAAAGCACGTCGAAACTGGCGATTGCGCCGACGAGCATCACCAGTAACGCGGTTATCAAAACGCCGAGAATCGTTAAAATGTAATCGAATTCCCAGCCGATGTCGAAAACGTATTTCGACGCGGCGAATGACAAAAGCGCGGCGAAACCCGCGCCGATGATTCCCGCTAATAATCCTAAAAGCCCGTATTCGGCGAACAGAATCGCCGCGAGCGTCGGGCGTTTTGCGCCGAGCGTTTTTAAGACCGCGTTTTCGTAAATTCGCTGCGATTTGGTCAGCGCAATCGAGCCGATAAGAATCAGCATTCCGCTGACGATAACGAATCCGCCGACGAAGGAAATTGCCAGCACAAAGTTGTTGATAAGTTTCTGCACGGCGGCGACGACCTCGGCGACATCGAAAATCTGCACGTTCGGAAATTCGTCAATCAAATTTCTTTGCAGACGGGCGCGGTCGTTTTCGGGAAGTTTTTTCAAGACCGTAGCGACGAAGGTTTGCGGTGCTTTCTCCAGAAATCCGGGACGAAAAACGAAGACGAAAGCCGTGCGCGTGTTGCGTAAATCGAGTTTGCGAATGTTTTCGACGCGGGCGTTTATCTTTCTGCCCGAAATATCGAAAGTTATCCAATCGCCGACCGCGACGTTCAAACGCTGCGCCATATCCTGTTCGACGGAAACCTGCGCTTCATCCGGTTTTAGCTCGCCCGTCCACCAATCGCCCGCGATAATTGATTCATTTTCGTCCAAATCCGAGCGATAGGTTACGGCGAATTCACGCCCGATTTGACCTTGCTGCTGGCGGACTTCGCGGCTGGCGAAATCGAACGCTTCGCCGTTGACCAAGGAAACGCGGGCGCGAATCGTCGGCACGACTTGCACGGCTTCACTGGTCGCCGTTTCGACGATTGATTTTAATTTATCAATCTGACTTTTTTGAATGTCTATAAAAAACAAACTCGGCAATTTTTGATTGCGCGTAAAATCGAATTCGCGCACCAAATTTGACTGAAGCGACTGCACGCCCAAAACGACGAACGCGCCCAACCCGACCGCCAATAAAATAACGCGCGTCTGATTTCCCGGACGATAAAGCGAGTTAACGGCTTGCGCGATGGCAAACGAGCCGAAATTTTTAACGCGGCGCAGGAGTTTCGTCAAAACAATCGCCGCCAAATATAAAACCACCGAAGTTAAACCCAAACCGACGAGAAATATCGCGCCGACTTTGACCGAACCGGCTTGCCACGCCGCCACGCCCAGCAATCCGGCGAGTGAAACCGCGCCGAAAATCAGTTTCGTCGGATCGAGACGGCGCATTTTTTCGCCCGCTTCATCTCGAAGCAGAAGATTCGGTTTGATTGTCCGAACCTGCAGCAGCGGCAGCGCGGAAAATAACAGCGAGATTAAAACGCCCAAAAGAATTCCCTGCCAGGCAGTTGAAAAATTGACGGCGTAACTCATTGCGGCGGGCAGCGCGTCGGCGAATCGCCAACTCGCAAACCACAAAAAAACCTGCGCCAGCAACACGCCGAACAAACTTCCGATTAAACCTAAAGTTAAAATTTGCAGCAGATAAACCGTAATAACCTGCGTTCCGCCCGCGCCCAAACATTTCAGGACGGCGATGGTTTTGCGCTTTTGTTCGACAAAAACGCGGGCGACGTTCCACACTCCGACACCGCCGAGAACTAAAATCAGCAGTCCGGTCAATGATAAATAATTTTCCGTTTTTTCAAACTGCTCGCTCAAATTTTCCTGCGTTTCGCGGTAGGATTGGACGGTCAAAGTCGTGCCTTTCAAGGTTTCGCGCAGGGCTTTGACGACTTCAGTCGGATTGCCCGACGTGCGGTAGAGAATGCGCCGCCGAACGCGCCCGCTGTTGCGCGTAATTCCGGCTTCGTCAAATGCTTTTTTCTCGACGAACACGCGCGAACCGAGCCGAAAACCGTTCGTGCCGCCGCCCGGTTCTTCGTCAAAGGTGGCGCGAATTTGAAAATCGGATTCGCCGACGCGGATTTTATCGCCGACTTTCAAGCTCAATTTTTCGAGCAGAATCGGAGCGACGACCGCGCCGTTATTTTCCAGCAACTTAAAGTCAAACGGTTTGCCGTCAGATAAAGTGAATTTCCCGACGAGCGGAAACGGCGGCTCGATTCCCTTCAATTCGATAAAGCCGAAACTTTGGTTGGCGGCGTCAATCGGACGCGCCATCGCCGAAGTTTCAATCGCTTCGTTGCGGGCTTCGACGACCTTTGAGGTGTTTATCACCGTCTCGACTTTGGCAATATCGGTCGGCGAAAAATCGTTGGTCGAATTAACCACCAAATCGGCGGTCAGCAGTTCGCGGGCATCGCCGCCGACCACTTGGCTCAAATTGATAATCAACGACCGCAGCGCGACGACCGAGCCGACACCGATGGCAATGCACAGAAAGAAAAAAAGCAGTCTGCGCCACGCCGAACGGATTTCCCGAAATGTCAGATTAAAAATAAAATTCATTCGTAATGCGTCCACATTCGCAGCAAGCGAATGACTTTTTCCGTTTTGTTCGCCTGATAAATCAGACGGTGCTGAATGTTGATGCGGGGCGAATAAACGCCTTCGAGGTCGCCGACGAGTTTTTCGTAAGGCGGCGGATTTTGGAAAGGATTTTCGCGCAGAATAGCCAGAAGTTTTTCAGCGTTCCTCCACAGATTTGCCCTCTGCAATTTTTTCGCGTCCTTCAAAGATTGTTTGGAAAAAATCAATTGCCAACTCAATTTGTTTCACCTTTATCTTTGGCGAGTTCAGTTAAAAATTCGGTTTCGCTTAAAAAATCTTCGTCGGGCGCGTTCATATTTTCGACGATTGATTCGCGCATCTGCGGTGTTGAAAGCAGATAAAGCGTTTCCTGCAAAGCGTTCCAATCTTCTTCGGAAAGCAAAACCGCGTTGTGCCGTTCCGCCGTGATCAAAATCGGGCGATGCGTCTCCGCCGTCGCGTCAATCAGATTTTGAATTTCATTTTTGGCTTCGGTCGCCGTTACGGTTTCAAACATATTGCCATTTCTCCTTTATCTTTTATCATCGCTCAAAACGCGCCCGTCTTTCAAGATGATTTGCCGCTGCGCTTTTTCAGCGAGAAAATTATCGTGCGTTACCAAAATCAAAGTTACGTTATTTTTAGAATGCAAATCGGTCATCAAATCGAAAATATGCGAGCCGTTGCGCGAATCGAGATTTCCGGTCGGTTCGTCCGCCAAGAGGATTTTCGGCTGGTTGGCAAAAGCGCGGGCGATGGCGACGCGCTGCTGTTCGCCGCCGGAAAGTTCGGTCGGGTAATGATGCCCGCGATTGGTCAGGTCAACGTCAATCAGCAATTGGGCGGCGCGTTCTTTGGCATTTTTCAAACCGAGAATCTCCATCGGAATCAGGACGTTTTCAAACGCCGTCAAACTCGGAATCAAGTGAAACGATTGAAAGATAAATCCGATTTTTTCGCTTCGCAGCTGCGCCAAATCGTCTTCGTTCATTGCGGTTACGCTGTCGTTATCAATGAAAATTTCGCCGGAAGTCGGCGCGTCAAGTCCGGCGATTAAACCGAGCAGCGTTGATTTCCCGCTGCCCGACGCGCCTGTTACGGCGACGAACTCGCCGTCGGGAATCGTCATCGAAACCGCGTCTAAAATTGTCAAATCTTCCGTGCCGGAGCGCACGACTTTGGAAACATTTTTAAGTTCAATCATATCAATCAATGGAAAATGACGAATCTTCGATAGGCAGTCTTCTCTTAAATTTCATTTTCCATTTTCCATTTACAATCATAGCCTTTGAAAAACGCGCGAACAAGTTCGCCAAAATCGGCATCAAAACTTAGAATTTAGGCAAGGCAAATCTTTCTAATAATTATGTTTAATTTCAAAATTCATAAAAGTTTAATTCGGACGAAAGCAGTTTTAGGTTTCGCTTTTTTGGCGATTTTCGCGGCGGCGTGTGGCGCGTCGTCCGCCGAACAGCAAACAAATCGGCGCGTTGAGAAGAAACCGCCCGTCAATATCGTCTCCGACAAACCGAAAATCGTCGCGTTCGGCGACAGTCTGACGGCGGGCTTCGGATTGGCGGAAAAAGAATCTTATCCGTATCTTTTGCAGGAGAAATTGAGAGCCGACGGTTACGATTACGAAGTCGTCAACGCGGGCGTTTCGGGCGAAACTTCGCTCGGCGGACTTGAAAGAGTTGATTGGGTTTTAGAACAGGAAAACGTGTGGATTTTAATTTTACAACTCGGCGCGAACGACCTCTTGCGCGGTCTGCCGGTCGCTAAGATGAAGCAGAATCTGGCGACGATTATTAAAAAAGCCCAGGCGAAAAATATCGAAGTTTTATTGTGCGGAATGCTCGCCCCGCCGACGATGGGCGCACAGTATCAACGCGAATATGTAACGGCTTTTCCCGATTTGGCGAGTGAATTCAAAGTCGAATTTCTGCCGTTTCTGCTTGAAAACATCGCGCTCAACAAAGACTTGAATCAGCCCGACGGCATTCACCCGAACGCGGAAGGCGAAAAGATTATGACCGATAACGTCTATAAGTCGTTGAAACCGATGTTGAAAAAGTGATCTACTGAGAAACGCTTTTTTGAAATACCAATTGGCTGAGTAATTTTTATTTTATTGATGCCGCCAATATCATACGCACGAAATACGATTGATAAATTGAAATGATAAACGAAAATATCTTGACGAAAGTAATTTTGACGACGTTTTTTTTAACAACGACTTTTGCCATAACCAACGCCCAATCAGTTGCAGTGATTTCGGAGAAAACTGGCGTTGAACCAGGTCAAAGTTTACGCCAGGCGATTGATAATTATTCGCCGGCTGCACCGACCGTCCAGACAGCGGGCGTTTATATTCGACCGACGGCAGATCAGCGTTTCAAGCGTTATGTGAACAAAACTATCGGCACGGGTTTGATCGGTGTCGGAATCGGCGCGGCGATTCAGCAGCTTGCCGAAGTGCCGCCGGAGTGGGAAAATAATTTTAAAGGTTTCGCCAGACGGTTCGGCTCGAATTTCGGTGAAAACGCGATTCAGGAAACGACGGCTTACGGCATCGAAGAAGTCTTAAAACTCGACAGCAAATTTTACAAAAGCAAAAAACGTGATTTCGGTTCGCGGTTCAAAAACGCTTTGCTTTCCGGCGTTACGGCGCGAACTCCGGGCGGCAAAAGGGTTTTCAATCCTGCGCCGATTATCGGCAGTTACACGGCGAATTTGATTTCGACGCAGGTTTGGTATCCGAAGCGTTACAATTATCAGGACGGTTTGCGCCAGGGAACGCAGGGCATCGGTTTTACCATCGGCTTTGGTTTACTGAACGAGTTTTTACTGAACCGGAAATAATAAAATGAATGTGACCCATCTCGAATGCGCCAACTGTCATTTGCGGCACGAAGCCAACACGCTGCAAAATCTCTGCGTCGAATGCGGCAAACCGCTGCTTGTTCGCTACAATTTAAAGAAAGCCGCCGAAACTTTAACCAAAGAATCTTTAAAATCCCGCGCCGAAAATCTCTGGCGATACGCGGAAGTTTTGCCGGTTGAACACGCGAAAAATATCGTTTCATTCGGCGAAGGTTTTACGCCGCTGTTCAAAACCGAACGTCTCGCCGCCACGCTTTCCGTCAAACTAAATTTGTTCATCAAAGACGAATCGGTCAATCCGACGCAGAGTTTCAAGGCTCGCGGAATGTCTGCCGCGGTTTCGATGGCAAAGGAATTAGGCGTGAAAAAAGTCGCCGCGCCGTCCGCCGGAAACGCGGGCGGCGCACTCGCCGCTTACGCTTCACGCGCCGGAATGGAATCGTTTATTTTTATGCCGCGGGACACGCCGCCAGCTAATATCGTGGAATGCGAGCAAGTCGGCGCAAATGTTACGCTGGTTGACGGATTGATTACCGATTGCGGAAAAATCGTCGCCGAACGCAAGGAAAAAGAAGGCTGGTTCGACGTTTCGACTTTGAAGGAACCGTATCGCGTCGAAGGCAAAAAGACGATGGGTTACGAATTGGCGGAACAATTCGATTGGAGTTTGCCCGACGTTATTATGTATCCGACCGGCGGCGGCACGGGTTTAATCGGAATGTGGAAGGCGTTCGACGAAATGGAAACGATGGGTTTGATAGATTCCCAACGCCCGCGAATGGTTTCCGTCCAATCAATCGGCTGTGCGCCAATCGTCAAAGCCTTTCACGCGGGCGAAGTTTTCGCCGATGAATTTCCGAACGCGCACACGGTCGCGTCCGGTTTAAGAGTTCCGAAAGCCATCGGCGATTTTCTGATTTTAGATGCTTTGCGAAAATCCGGCGGAACTGCGGTCGCCGTTTCCGATGAAGATTTAGTCGTCGCCGTCAAAGAAATCGGCAAACTCGAAGGCTTATTCTGCGCTCCCGAAGGCGCGGCGTGTCTGCCCGCTTTACGCGAAATGATTGAGCAAAATTTAGTTAAAGAAGATGAAACGGTCGTCATCTTCAACACCGGCGCGGGCGTGAAATATCTGGAATGTTTCTAGGTTTAGAAGGCGGAAGGCGGAAGGCAGTAAGCAGAAGGCAGTTGGCAGAAGGCAGAAGG
>JAJAYR010000387.1 GCA_026786155.1 Pyrinomonadaceae bacterium | reverse complement strand
CCTTCTGCCTTCTGCCGACTGCCTTCCGCCTACTGTTCTCCGCCTTCAGCCCAAGTTTCGCCGTCTCGATAGACTTCTTTTTTCCAAATTGGCACGGTGCGTTTTAATTCTTTAATCAGCCATTCGCACGCCTCAAAAGCGGCGCGGCGATGCGGCGCGGCGACGGAAATGACGACGCTCGTTTCGCCGATTTCGAGTTTGCCCAGACGATGGACGATGCCGACGTGCGCGATTGCAAATTGTTCGTGCGCCTGCGCGACGAGCTTTTCCATTTCTTTGAGTGCCATCGGCTCGTAGCCTTCGTATTCGAGATACAGCGTTTCGCGTTCTTTGGTGAATTGGCGAACAAAACCGTCAAGCGTAACAATCGCGCCGCATTCCGGCGGAACAACGCGCCGCGCGATTGCGCCGATGTCGAGCGGTTCGGTGGTAAGTTCAAAAAAATCCATTTATTCAGTTAATCACCCGACAAGAATAAATTAGTTTATTGGCAATCGTTGAGAGTCCACGCTTGAGCGTGTCGCCGCCGCGCTGCGCGGTCGGCGCAAACTAAAGTTTTAACTCTGAACAGTTGCCGATAATCAAACCTATTTTTGTTGAAGTGCTTAACAGTTATCAGTTTTTGTTGGCTGATAACTGTTTTCATCCGCCTGAGACCGCCGTAAAAACTGCGAGTTCGTCGCCGTTTTTTATCAACTCGCCGCCGTCCGCGTATGATTGATTGACGGCGAAAAGCAGCGAATGATTATTTAACTGCGGAAATTTTCGTTTGATTTCGGCAAACGCTTCGCCGGATTTTGTGGCGGCGGCGAAATCCATTTCGATTTCCCTTTCGCCGACCGCTTCAGCCGTTGCGCCGAAAAATAAAACCTGCACTTTCATAAAATTTTTAGCCAACGCTGCGAAATCAAAAATCTTTATCGGACAAACCGATGGCGAGAATTACGAATAGCGTTCCGAATATCGCCACGCCGTAAAGCCAGCCTTTTTGCGGATTGACTCGTCTTCCCGAAAAGAGATTTTTCTCGCCGTCGCCTTTGTTAATTTTTTTTAGCTCGGCATATTTGAAACCGACCGTTTGCTTCAAATCAACTTCGACTATCTGAAAACCGTCCGCTTCGATACTGCTGACCGAACCGTAAAAATCTCGCTCATCAAGTCTGATGACCGTAATCTTTCCGCCGATTCCAATTTTTTCAACTTGTTTTTTGAGTTTTTCCAACTTAGCTGCTTGAACCTGTTTCTTTGGTGACGAATTCGCGGGGTTTGTTTGAGCAAAACACAAATGATTGCTGGTAATGAGAAGTGCCAAAGACGCTAAAGCCGCTAAAAATGAATGTTTCATAACTTTCTCTAAAAATTTCAAGTCGTTATATTCAGGCGAAGCCGTCAAATGCTGTGTTCGGTTTAATAGCTCTTGCATAAGTGCGATTTCGTCAGAACGGGAAGCGACAGCGACCTGTTAATCGCTATCATAAACAGGTCGCTGCCGCTTCTCGTTCCGACTTATGCAAACGGTCTAATCTTCTTCGCGCAAGGCGCGTTTGAAAATTTTGCCCGTGCCGCCGACCGGCAGTTCGTCGCGGAATTCGACGAAGCGCGGATATTTATAATTGGCGAATTGAACTTTGCACCAGCTTAAAAATTCCGCTTCGGAAATTTCTACGCCTGTTCTTCGCACGACGAAGGCTTTGACTTCTTCGCCCATCCGGTCGTCGGGAATGCCGATCACCGCGACGAGAGAGACGGCTTCGTGCGTCATTATTATTTCTTCGAGTTCGCGCGGATAGATGTTGTAGCCGCCGCGCAGAATCATATCTTTTTTGCGGTCAACGATGGCTAAGTAACCTTCTTCGTCAAAAATTCCGATGTCGCCCGTATGAAACCAGCCGTTCTTAAATGCTTCGGCGGTCGCTTCGGGGCGTTTGTAGTAACCCTTCATCACGTTCGAGCCGCGAATGACGATTTCGCCGCGTATGCCGGGTTGCACTTCCTTGTCATCTTCGTCGAAACAGCGCACGTCAACGCCGAAAATCGGCTGTCCGACCGTTCCCGGTTTTGACGGTTTTTCAAATTGATTAAAGGTCGCCAGCGGCGAAGTTTCCGATAAACCGTAGCCTTCCAAAACCCTGACACCGAATTTCGTCTGAAATGCTTTCATCACTTCGACCGGCATCGGCGCACCGCCCGAAGTGCAGACTTTTATCGTTGAAGCGACACGCGAAGTATCGAAATTAGTTTCTTCGGCGTAGCGCAGCAACGCCCAATACATCGTCGGAACGCCGACCCAAAAATTTACGCCTTCTTTTTCCATCGTCTCCAAAGTCGTCTGCGCGTCGAAGCGCGACAGCAGCACGACGCGGTTTCCGGCGTAAAGATTGACGTTCATCTGGACGGTTTGCCCGGTCGTGTGGAACAGCGGCAAGGTTATCAAACAAGTTTTCTGAACGCCGTCGGTAAAATCAAGCACCGCCAGATGAATCCCGTAAGTCGTCGTGACGTTCGTCATCAAATTCAGATGCGTCAGTTCCGCGCCTTTCGGCTGCCCGGTCGTCCCGGAAGTGTAGAGAATCGCGCAGGTATCGTTCGCCGTGGTCGGAAAAGTGTCGAATGTTTCCGGCTGGTCTTTGGTGATTTCGGTTAATGATTGACAATCATCAAACATACACGGCGCGAGCGGGTCAATCGTCATCACGACGAGATTTTCGCACGTTTCAACCGTATCGAAGGCTTCTTTAACCGTTTGGGCGAGCGGCAGTTCGGACGTTCCTTCAAAAACGAAAACGGCTTTCGCGTCCGAATCGCGCAAGTGATAAGCGATTTCGCGCGGTTTGAATAAAACGCTTAAGGGAACGACCGCCGCGCCGGTTTTCATAATCGCGTAATAAACAATCGGGAAAAACGGCAGATTCGGACAGACGAGCGCGACTTTATCGCCGTGTCCGATTCCCATTTCGACAATGGCGTTTGCCACGCGGTTCGCCAGACCGTTCAATTGCCCGTAAGTCAACCGCGTCTCGTTCCACACGATTGCCTCTTTGTCGGGCGCGATTCGCGCGTGATGTTCGATGACCGAAGCCAGATTTAGCGTCGTTGCCGATAATTGCATTTGTTTTTCTGTAATCGCCGGAAGTGAATTTGTTTGCGTCTTTAATTTATCCGAAGGCGCGAAATAATTCAACTAATTCGCAACATAAACCGCCGTTCGGTGTAATCGAATAAAATTTTTCGCGCTGTTAATGACATCGTTCCGACTTTTATCAGGGAAATTTACAACATCACCGGCGGCACGAGCGCGTAGATGGAAAGTCAGAACCGTTCTCAATAACGGATAATTCTACTCGCTCCAAATTAAAAATAAGACGATGCTGCACAACTTATGCTGATAAGAGCAAGGACCCGGAACAGATGATAACCGATAGGTGAGAGCTAAAATCTATCAGTTATCATCTTTCATCTCTCATCTATTCCGAAGTAAAGATCAAAGGCAAGGTTGTTTTCACAAACAACCTTGCTTTTGATAATTTATCCGTCCGCTGATGCCGACGGTTTTGATTTATTAGTGAACAAACCAGCTTGCCGCCGGAACGTCGGTTCCCGCGCCAAAGCCGACAGATTGCAGTCCGCCGTCGCTCGAACGCCGCGCGTAGAACGCGCTCGCCGCCGAAGTGCTGCTCGGTCGCCACACGGCGAGGTCTTGTCGGCGGTCGCCGTCATAGTCGCCCGGCACGAGAATGTCGGTCGAGAATCCGAAGGTCGCGCCCGAAAAAACTCCGGTGCGCGTGTAGGTATACCAAACGTGATTTCCGCTGACCGCTCTGACAACGGTAAAATCGCTTCGCCCGTCGCCGTCATAATCGCCCGGCGCGAGTCGGTCGGAAATCAAACCGAAAGGAATAAATTCCGTTCCGCCCGAAGATTTCAAGACGGCGAAAATTCCGCTGCCGCTTCCCGAATTATACTGAACGCAGAAATCAGCTTTGTTGTCGCCGTCGTAATCGCCGACGTTCGGGCGCGTCGTCGTGCCGCCGCCCCACGGAATCGAAATGAAGTTTCCGCCGCCGCTCGCCCGGTAGTAAAAGAAATTCTGTCCGCCCGCCGTCCGATAAACCGCGACATCGGCTTTGTTATCGCCGTCATAATCGGCAACTACTTTCGGGTCGTCGCCGGTTTGACCGAAGGCTTCGGCGCGAAACGTATTGTTTTGACTTTGCAGAATATAGAAAACCGCCGTCGTTCCCGGTCGCCAAACGGCGATGTCGTCTTTGCCGTCGCCGTCGAAGT
>JAJAYR010000386.1 GCA_026786155.1 Pyrinomonadaceae bacterium | reverse complement strand
GCTCGGCGCGAACGGCGCGGGGAAAACAACCGTTTTGAAATCTCTAAACGGCGGTTTGCCGATTGCGAACGGCGCGATTTTATTGGGCGGAAAATCTATCAACGAATTTTCGCGCCGCGAAATCGCGCAGAAAATCGCCGTCATCGCGCAGGAAACGGAAACGAAATTTCCCGTGTCGGTTTTGGAATTCGTTTTGGCAGGACGCTTCGCGCACGGTGCGGCTTTCGGTTGGGAAACGGAAAACGATTTGCAAATCGCCTTGAAAAGTTTAGAGCAGTGCGATTTGAAAAATTACGAAAACCGTTTGATGAACCGGCTTTCCGGCGGCGAACGGCAGCGCGTCGTTTTAGCCAGAGCGTTGACGACCGGAGCGCGGATTTTACTGTTGGATGAACCGACGGCGAATTTAGATTTGGCACATCAGGCGTTATTGTTTCGACTGGTAAAAGAGCGTTGCAAAAGCTGCGAAAGCGCGGCAATCGTCATCACGCACGATTTGAATCTGGCTTCGGAATTTGCCGACGAAATTATTTTGTTGAAAAATGGCGCGATTGCCGCTAAAGGTGCGCCCGAAAAGGTTTTGACACGCGAAAACTTACAAGAAGTTTTCAACGTCAGAGTTTTGCTCGACGAAAATCCGTCGAGCGGAAAAAGGAGAGTGACGACGATTTATTAAAGTTCAGAGTTCACGCTTCAGCGTGCAAAAGCCGCCGCGCTTCGCGGGCGGCGCAAACTAAAGTTTGAACTCTGAACAAGGAAAAGCAAACGGCACTAAAGGAACGCGGCGCAAATCCGCGACTGCCCACGCAACCGTGAAGAAAGGGATGTGGGATGAAGGATGTGGGATGAATAATAAAGCAGACAGTAGTTTTAATTCATCCTTCATCCCTCATCCTTCATCCCTCGCCAAGTCGGGAACTTCGAGCGGTTTGTTTATTACCAACAACCACTTCCGCGCTGGGCGGAAAAGGAAAATTTATGAGAATTATCAAAGTTTTAAGTTTAATTTGTTTTTTGACAATCGGAATTTTAGCGCAAACGGGCGCGGTGGTTTCGGGAACAGTCTCGGACGCTGAAAAGCCGTTAAAGGCGATAGTAGTTTTACAACAGAATAATTATGAAATTCGGCGAACAGAAACCGACGGCAACGGTTTTTATAAATTTGAAAACCTTCGTAGCGGACAATATAAGATAATTGTTATCGCTAACTTTAACGGAGTTTATGAACAGCGTGAAGCTAAAGAGATTTTGGTT
Source organism: Pyrinomonadaceae bacterium (assembly GCA_026786155.1). Classification (GTDB taxonomy): domain Bacteria; phylum Acidobacteriota; class Blastocatellia; order Pyrinomonadales; family Pyrinomonadaceae. The sequence goes on along the minus strand of JAJAYR010000386.1, from coordinate 2,226 downwards.
GACGGCAGCCAAAATGAAACAATTGTGAATATAGACCAAAAATCTTTCGTTAGCACAGCACAAGCAACGTCAGCTTATTTTATAAAAGAAAGTGTAACTATTTCAGCCGATACAACGCAGACGCTCGACGAAGTTTCCAAAACCGTCAACATCATTGGTTCGCAAGAGTTACGCGACCGCGCCGATTTTTCGCTGGTCGAATCGCTGCGTTCGATTCCCGGTTTTCGCGTTCAGCAACTCGGCGGTTTCGGGCGCACGGCGAATATCAAAACGCGCGGTTTGCGAAATCAGGACACGGCGGTTTTGATTGACGGCGTTCGTTTCCGCGACGCGGCGGCGATTACGGGCGACGCTTCGGCGTTTTTGTCGGATTTTACTTTGACGAGCGTGGCGAAAATTGAAGTTCTGCGCGGTTCGGGTTCGTCGCTCTACGGCACGAACGCCGTCGGCGGGACGATTGATTTTCAAACGCCGGAACCGCAATCGGGCTTTCACGGCAACGTCGCGGGCGCGTTCGGCGGCTACGGTTTGGGACGTTTTCGCGCCAATGTCTCCGACGGTACAAAAGACGGCAAATTCGGCTTTAATATCGGCGGCGCACGGACGATTTACGCGAAGGGAATTGACGGCGAAGACGACGCGCACAACACGAATTTTCAAACGCGCGTCGAATACAATCCGTTTGAGCGAACCAACATTTCCGGCAGAATTTTCGTGTCCGACGCTTATGTTCGCCTCAATTCAAATCCTAATACCGCATTTGGATCAGTCGCGCCTTCATCCGCGACGATTATTGATGCCGTGCCGCTTTCGCGTGAAGAGTTGCGGCGTTACGAAAACGGCGCGGCTTTTTCCGCTTTAACGCGCGGCAACGCCAATTTTATTCCCGACGCGAACGACCCGGACGCTTTTCAAAAATCGCAGTTTTTTAACGGACAGATAGTTTTAACGCACGCTTTCAGCGACCGATTCGTTTTTCAGGGTTATTATTCCGGCTTGCAAACGCAGCGCAAAAACGACAACGGCATTCTTGGCTTAGGTTTTCAGAGTGCTTCGAGCGGCGTTTTCAAAGGCACGATAAATACGGCGAACGGACATTTTAACTGGACACCGAATCGTTACAATGAACTGACCGCCGGTTACGAATTTGAAACGGAAAAATACGGCAGCGACGGTTTCACGCCGAACGGCACAGGCAACTTTTTCGCCCGCGCCGGACAGTCGAGCAATACGGTTTATGTGCAGGATTTATTGAAACTTTTCAACAATAAACTGCAACTGGCGGGCGGCGTTCGCGCTCAATTTTTCGATTTGAAAACGCCGAGTTTCAGTTTAACGAACGCGCCTTATTCAAATCTGACGCTCGAAAATCCGCCGACGGCTTACACTTTCGACGGCGCGGCTTCTTATTTTTTCGAGAAAACGCAAACGAAAATCCGCGCTCACGCCGGTAACGGCTACCGCGTGCCGTCGCTTTATGAACGCTTTGGAACTTTTTACAGTTCGTTTTCCAATCGCTTTACCGCGCTTGGCGACCCGAATCTGCGACCGGAAAAAACCATCGCGTTTGACGGCGGCATCGAGCAGAATTTATTTAAGAATCGCGCCAAACTGACGGCGGTTTATTTTTATACGAAACTGCAAAACGTCATCGGTTTTGGCAGCGGTGTTGCACCAATCGGCAACACGCCGCGCACTTCCGGCGGTTATTTGAACACGAAAGGCGGCATTTCACGCGGCGGTGAATTCAGCGGACAAATTAAGGCGACCGATTCGACCGACGTTTTCGCGTCTTACACTTTCACCAACAGCGACCAGCGCACGCCGCAAGTTACCGGCAATCGAAACATCGAAACGCTCGGTATTCCGAAGCATCAATTTACTTTGGTGGCGACGCAAAGATTCAAACGCGCCTGGGTAAATTTCGACTTTCTCGCGTCGAGCGATTACCTCGCGCCGATTTTCAGCGGGCAAAATTTTTCGAGTTACGTTTATCGCTTCAAAGGCAACCGGCGCGGCGATTTAACGGGCGGTTACAATTTTCCGCTGAAAGGCGAACGGTTTAACCTGCGCGTCTTCGGCACGATTGAAAATCTGTTCGGCGACGATTATTTTGAAAACGGTTTTCGCACATTCGACCGAAACGGGCGCGTCGGTTTGAGTTTCGGATTTTGAGTCGGAAGGCAGTTGGCAGAAGGCAGAAGGCGGAAGGCAGAAGGCAGAAGG
>JAJAYR010000385.1 GCA_026786155.1 Pyrinomonadaceae bacterium | reverse complement strand
GAAGAATTTATTTTCATTGACGATATTCCGAAACGCGCCGCGCTGATTGCCGCGTTGCTGCTCGCCGATTGATTTATGACCGCTCGCACTGAAAAAATCCGCGCCCCGCGCAATCGCACGATTGATTTGACGGTGGAAGAAATCGAAATTTACCGGAGAAATCTCATCCCCTCAACAAATGATTTCAAGAATTGTCGCAACAAAATTATCTGCGGCGACGCTTTTGAGATTCTCGATCAACTGACTGAAAAGACCTTCGATTTATTATTCGCTGACCCGCCGTATAATTTGACGAAAAACTTCGGTGAAAACTCGTTTCGGCAAATTTCCGATGCCGATTACGAAAAGTGGCTCGATGCCTGGCTTTCTAAAACCGTTCGACTTTTGAAGCCGACCGCTTCGATTTACGTTTGCGGCGATTGGCGTTCGGCTTCGGCGATCCAAAACATTGGAACCAAGTATTTCACACTGCGAAACCGCATCACCTGGGAACGCGAAAAAGGGCGCGGCGCGGCGCGAAACTGGAAAAATGCGTCGGAAGATATTCTGTTTTTCACCGCGTCCGACGATTACGTTTTTAATCTCGAAGCGGTCAAAACAAAACGTCAAGTCCTTGCGCCTTACACTGAAAACGGCAAGCCGAAGGATTGGGAAAAATCGGATGACGGAAATTTTCGCCTGACCGCGCCGTCGAATTTGTGGACTGATTTGACCGTGCCGTTCTGGTCAATGCCCGAAAACACGGCGCATCCGACGCAAAAGCCGGAGAAATTGCTGGCGAAAATAATTTTAGCTTCGACCGTCGAAAACGATTTAATTCTCGACCCATTTTCAGGTTCGGGAACAACCGCCGTCGTCGCTAAAAAATTAAATCGCGCCTATCTCGGCATCGAACGCGATGAAAATTACTGTTTATTAACCGAAAAGCGTTTGGCTTTGGCGGAAAAAAATAAAACGATTCAGGGGTTTGCGGACGGCGTTTTTTGGGAACGCAATTCGTCGGCAATCAAAAAAAATTCAAACAGGATGGATAGGATTTACAGGATAAAAATTTAACTTAAATTCTCTCTGGTTTTCTCCGTGTTCTCTGTGGCAAAATTGTTTTCAAATGAAAATCGCATCGTGGAACGTCAATTCAATCGCCGTCCGGCTCGAACAAATTTTTAACTGGTTAAACGCCACGCAGACGGACGTTTTATGTTTGCAGGAAACGAAAACGGTGGACGAAAAATTCCCGCTCGAAGCCATCAATAATTTCGGTTATCACGCCGCATTTATGGGACAGAAATCGTATAACGGCGTGGCGATTTTGTCGAAACACGAAATCGCAAACGTGCAGAAAAATTTTGACGACGACACGGAAGATTCGCCGAAACGTCTGATTGCCGCGACGATAAAGGACGTTCGCATCGTCAATACATACATTCCGAACGGCACGGAACTCTGGACGGATAAATTTACATTTAAACTCGACTGGCTCCAGCGTTTGCGGCGAATGTTCGATGAAACCTGCGACCAAACGGGCGACGTTCTGTTATGCGGCGATTTCAACGTCGCGCCGGACGAACGCGATGTCTGGAACGTCGCAGCGTGGGAAGGCAAACTGCATTTTTCCAAACCCGAACGCGCCGCCATTCATCACGTCAAACAATGGGGCTTGGAGGATGTATTTCGATTAAAAAACGGCGATTTGCGGGAATTTTCGTGGTGGAATTACCGCGAAGGCGCGTTTCCGAAAAATCAAGGCTTGCGGATTGACCATATTTGGACATCGAAAAGTCTGGCGGAAAAATGCGTCGGCTGCTGGATTGATAAAACGCCGCGCGGTTGGGAACGCCCGTCAGACCACACGCCGGTCGTCGCGGAATTTGAAATTAGCGAATAAAAAACTTTGCGCCTTTGCGTGATAAAAAGTCGTTTCACGCAAAGGCGCAAAGTTCGCAAAGAAAATCAGAAGTTTTTAAAATGAAAGAAGATTTTCCCGAACTAAAGTTAATTCCGCTTGATTTTCAAACAATCGAAAATCAAATCGAACGCGCCGCAGCGTTTTACGAAAACTTAAACCGGCGGCGCACGGTGCGCGATTTTTCCGACCAAGCCGTTCCGCTCGAATTAATCGAAAAAGCGATTTTGACCGCCGGAACTGCGCCGTCCGGCGCGAATTTACAGCCGTGGCGATTCGTCGTCGTTCAAGATAAAGAAACGAAACGCCAAATCCGCGAAGCCGCTGAACGCGAAGAATATGAAAGTTATCACGGGCGAATGTCGGAAAAATGGCTGCGCCGGTTGGCGACTTTGGGAACGGACGAACACAAACCGTTTCTCGAAATCGCGCCGTATTTAATCGTCGTTTTTCGCATCAACTCAATCGCGGAAAACGGCGCAACCGAGCCGACTTATTATTCGCAGGAATCGGTCGGCATCGCGGTCGGAATGCTGCTGGCGGCGTTGCACAACGCGGGTTTGGCGACGCTGACGCACACGCCTTCGCCGATGAAATTTTTGCAGGAAATTTTGAAACGTCCGAAAACGGAAATACCTTTCGTTTTAATTCCCGTCGGTTATCCGGCGACGGACGCGAAAGTTCCCGATATTAAAAGGAAATCGCTCGGCGAAATTATGCAAATTGTTTAGGAACGTGTAAAAAATTAGTTATAACGCCTTTGTAGCATTTTGCGGCTGTGCCGCCTGATGTGCGGCGATGGCTACGCCTCGCCGGAATAGTTTCATTAAATTCTTTGCGGCGCTGCCTCCGGCGGCGGAGCCGCAAAGATTGGGTGCGGTGACGGAAAGGCACAGCCTTTCCGCACATCAGTCGGCACAGCCGCGCTAGCGCGTAACGCGAGTTACAAG
>JAJAYR010000384.1 GCA_026786155.1 Pyrinomonadaceae bacterium | reverse complement strand
GAAATCACCCGACACGAACATTGACCACCGCCGCGTTCCCAACCTGCAAACCTTTTTCACGCGCCGGGGAAAATCGCTGGCAATTACGCAGAATGCCGCCGATTATCAACCCGGCGATGTCGTCGCGTGGGATTTGGACGGCAAAGGACTGACGCACATCGGACTTGTTTCAAACATTTACAATGAAACGACTAAACGCCTTTTAATTATTCATAACATCGGCGGTGGCGCGATGGCGGAAGATAGAATTTTCGATTGGAAAATCATCGGACATTACCGTTATTTTCAAGACGAAAAACGGAAACTTTAATTAAGAATTTTCTGTAAGCTATCTCAAAAATAAAGCGCGAGGCGTTCAGAGTCCACGCCGAGAGTGTGAAATCCGCCAGCGAAGCGCGGCGGAGCAAACTGAAGTTTGAACTCTAAACAAAGTGATTATGTCTTTAATGTTACGCGAAATTTTGGAACAGCCGGAAGTTCTCGAAAAAACGATTCGGGCGGAAAGCGGAAAATACGAAAAACTGAAACGGTTTTTGCGCGAAAAGGACATTGATTTAATCGTTCTGGTCGCCCGCGGAAGTTCCGACAACGCCGCGCTTTTCGGGCGTTACCTGCTGGAAATCACGACCGGAATTCCCGTCTCCTTATCAGCACCGGCGGTTTTTACGCTGTATAAAGCCAAGCTGAAATTAAATCGCGCATTAGTCGTCGGCATTTCGCAGTCGGGCGAAGGCGCGGACATCAATCAGGTTTTGGAAAGCGCGAAGAAATCCGGCGCGTTCACGCTCGGCATTACCAACGAAGCCGATTCGACGATGGCGAAAATCGTTGACGAAACGCTTTTGATTCACGCCGGACGCGAAAAATCGGTTGCCGCAACGAAAACTTACACCGGACAAATGCTGCATTTTTATCTGCTCGCTGCAATTTTAGCCGACGAAAAAATCGGTTATGAAAAGATTCCGCAATTTACCGACGCGGCTTTGAAACTCCAACCGCAAGTCGAAGAATTAGTTCAGCGATACGTTTTTATGGAAAACTGCGTCGTTGTCGGGCGCGGGTTAAATTACGGAAACGCTTACGAATGGGCGTTGAAATTGATGGAAACCTGTTACGTCGTCGCCGAAAGATTTTCTTCCGCCGACTTTTTTCACGGACCGCTGGCAATCGTCGAACGGCGTTTTCCCGTGATGCTGTTTTCGCCAAACGGCGTGACGGCGCAAAGCAATCTCGATTTGTTAAAACGCCTGAAAGAACTTCACGCCGATTCGTTTGCGATTACGAACGATAAGGAAATCGCGGCGTTGAGTTCACGCGCATTGCTGATGCCCGAAGAAATTGACGAATTTTTATCGCCGATTCCGTTCATCGTTCCCGCCCAGCTTTTCGCCGCGCTGCTGGCGGAAGCGAAAGGCTTAAACCCGGACGCGCCGCGCTCGCTGTCCAAAGTTACGACGACAATTTAATTGAAGAAAATTTACATTCGCGCTACCCGTTTCGCTTGATAATCATCACGGTTATATCGTCGTGCGGCGGCGCGGGTGAAAAGGTCTATCGCTTCAAAAATCCGTCCGACGATATTTTCCGCCGATGATTGAGCAATCGGGCGCAGACGTTCGAGCCGCCGCGCCACTTCTTCGGGTTCGAGCGTCGCCGTCAAACCGCGAACTAAATCGAGCAGAACGCGAAATTCCTGAACTTTTTCGTTAAGCTGGAAATTAAAAGACGCTTTTCCGTGTGCGCTTTGGCGTTGGCGAGACTGCTTGCGGCGATTGCCGGCAGAGCCTTTAACGATTCTTCTTCGTCCTCGAAAATTTTACCGTTCGGCGGTTTGCCGATTCCCAAAAGTCCGGTCGGATTGGTTGCGTCACCGATTTGATAAACGGCGTGAATGCCCATTTCGCGTGAAGTTTCTTCATCGGTGATTTCCGCGTCGGTGATTTTGCCGAAATCAACCAATTTTACGCCGTCAATATAAATTTCCGACGCGCCTTTCTGCGTCGCCGCCAGCGCGAGATTTTTGTCCGCCAGACCGTCTTCGATTTTCAAACGAAGCCGAAACCAGCCGCGTCCGTTCCAATCGCCGCGCGGCGCAGAATCGGGTTTGATAATCGTGCCTTCGGTGCGCTGCCACGCGCTTTCGTCCGAATTACGCGCCGCCCAACTTAAATCATCGCCCGCCCGATACAGCCAGCCGAGTTTATTGAGTTCAACCACGCCGCCATTCTGCAAACTTTCGGCGGTGAGAGTAAATACTTCGTTCTGTTCCGCCGCCGAAATCGAACAAAACAGCCGGACAGTAAAAATAATCGGCAAGATTTTGATGAGTCGCATATTTGTTTTTTGTTCCGTCCAAGTGCAACTTTTCTCAATCAACCGGCGGCAAAAGCCACGGCAGCAATCCTTTTTCGCCCAACACTTTTAACCAGACGTGATGCCCGACACCGGCGTATTCATTATATTTTACATTTCCCTGATTGGCTTTAATCGCTTTGACCAGTTCGCGTGATTCGCCGACCGGCACGATTTTATCTTCCGCGCCGTGAAACAGCCACGCCGGAGTTTTGCCGACTTTTTCGGCTATCGGCGTAAAACGATTGCCTTTTAAAAGCGGACTGCCACCGCAAATTGAAACCAGCGCGGCAAACTTTTGAGGATGTCGCAGGGCGAAATGCCAGACACCGTAACCGCCCATCGAAACGCCGACGAGCGACAGACGATTGAGGTCGGCGTTAAATTCCGCGCCCGTTCGTTCGATTGCCCGCATTACCATTTGTTCCATCGTTAAATCCGACCAGTATTTTCCCGGACGGCATTGCGGAAATAAAACGATTGCCGGAATTTGTTTGAGATACTGCTTGAGAATCACGCTCATCGCGCCGCCTGCTTCTATCAACCCGCCGCTGCCGCGTTCACGAATTCCGTGCAGAAAAACCAGCAGCGGCAAATTGCTCGTCGTCTCGATGCCGGACGGAAGATAAACCTGATAACCGAAGTTCTCAGCATCAATTTGAGTCGTGCGATTGACGATGTTTCCCGGCTTTTTTCCGGCATTGGCGAGTAAAACCGACGGCAGCAGATTTCCTATCACCGATAAAATGTCGTTAGCCATATCCGCTATTTTATTGATTCGGGTATTGTTTTTTCAAGGCGCATTGCAGAATTTTGACAGTCAGATAATTTTACGTTTCAAATCTTCGATTGATTGACATTTATTTATCGCGGCGGCGGCAACCATCAAATTTAACGCGCCGTTTTCCAGTTTGAAAATCGCCGGTAGTTCTACTTCTTCAAATTTATACCGGCTTTTGAATTCGTCGGCGTGGAGAAATTCCAACGGATTTTCGAGCGTTTCGAGAAATTCCTTCCATTCCTTTTTCATCCCGAAATTTGAATGCGTTACCGCGCAGAGATTACAGGCGTAAGTTTGCGGCGAAAACATCTTGTGCGCGACATCGGTCAATAAATTGAAAACTCCGCTGTCAGCGTTATAAACAAAAATGATTTTCGGGTTATCGGATTTCACAGGCTTATAAACGAGATTTGAAACTGCTTTATTCCTATTTGGACTTTCTCACTTTAAGGGAAATTTTAACGCAAAGACGCAAAGACGCAAAGACGCAAGGGCGCGAAGTTTTTTCAGGGTAAAAACCTCTGATAGAAAGTATTTATTTTTCTTAGCGTCTCTGCGTCTTTGCGTTAAAAATGATTTTGAGAAAGTCCTACCTGTCTTATTTGTCGAATTCATCATCGTTCTGCTTCATTTCATTTTCAAATCTTCAACTTTTCTTTATCATAATAATCATAGCAAGCGAGTGAAGTTTTATGAAGAATTTTCTGAAAATTATCAGCGTCCCGATTTCTCTCGGAACATTTGGCGTTCTTTGGTGGCTCGAAAATCGTCGCCCGCTGCGCCGTGCAGTCGAATCGAAACTCGTCCGCAACGGTCGAAATCTCGCCGTCGCCGGAATCGCCGCCGCCGTTTTGCAGTTGTGCGAACAGCCGGTCGTCGCGCCTTTGACCGAATTGGTCGAGCGCAAAAATTTAGGACTGTTGAAATTTGCGCGTCTGCCGAAACTTCTCGAAACGATTTTAGCCGTCGTTTTGATGGATTACACTTTATATCTCTGGCACGTTTTGACGCATAAAGTGCCGTTTCTGTGGCGGTTTCATCTGGTTCATCACATTGATCTGGATTTGGACGCTTCGACGGCGATTCGATTTCATTTCGGTGAACTGGTAATTTCCGTCGCGTGGCGGGCGGCGCAAATCGTCATCATCGGCGTTTCCCCGACTTCGTTTGCCGCGTGGCAGTTGTTTTTGTTTCCGTCAATTTTATTTCATCATTCAAACGTCAGACTGCCGCGCGATTTGGAAAAAAAACTCAATCGTTTCGTCGTTACGCCGCGCTTGCATGGCATTCATCATTCAGCCGTCAGAAACGAAACCGATTCCAATTGGTCGAGCGGTTTGACGGTTTGGGATTGGCTGCACGGGACTCTAAAAACCGACGTTTCGCAGGACGAAATAACCATCGGCGTTCCCGCTTATCAAAACCCCGATGAAGTAAAACTGCCGAAGATTTTGCCGCTGCCGTTTGAAAAGCAGAAATCCGATTGGCAATTATCAGAAACGCGCAACCCGGCAAAGTATTTGCGATGAATCCTGAAATTTCAATCGTTATCCCGACGCTCAACGAAGAATTTTCAATCCGGCAAACACTTGATTCGCTCGTAGTTTTCGGTGAAAACATCGAAATAATCGTCGTTGACGGCGGAAGCGGCGACGCGACGCTGGCGATTGCCGAAAGTTACGACGTTAAAATTCTCCGTTCGCTGCGCGGACGCGGAACTCAACTGCAAATCGGCGGACGTGCCGCGACGGGCGACGTTTTATGGTTTCTGCACGCCGACACGATTCCCGCGCCCGACTGCGTTCGGCAAATGAAGCAGATTTTACAAAATAAAAACGTCGTTGGCGGAAATTTTACCATTCGATTTGACGGTGAAAGTTCGGCGGCGAAGTTTCTAACGCGCCTTTATCCGAATTTGCGGAAACTCGGTTTAATCTACGGCGATTCGGCGATTTTCGTCAGGCGCGACGTTTATAAAAAAATCGGCGGCTTTCAACCCTTCCCGATTTTTGAAGATTTGGATTTTATCGAAAGGCTGAGAAAAGCGGGCGATATTATCACCCTGTCCGCCGTCGTAACGACTTCATCGCGCCGTTTTGAAAACAAAAGTTTCGTGCTGACTTTTGCGCGGTGGACGATTTTACAGATTCTTTATTGGTTCGGTGTCAGCCCGGAAACGCTGATTAAAATTTATTTTCCGAAAAAGAATTAGAATTTTTATCAAAGATTTCCGCATTTGCAGTCAGCCATTGAAAAGTTTGCGGCGCACATTTTCGCGCTTCTTCGTCTTTCAACATTTCATCGCGCAATCGGAGAAAATCGTCCGGCGTATCAACGTCATACCAATCGGGAATCAGCCGCAGATTGTGGAATTTGAAACGCGCAAAATTCGCGGTCATTTGTTCAAAAACCGAAGCGACGCTCCACTCGATATTCTCAAAAAGATGCGGCGTAAAACGGCGCAGACCGATTAAATAAAAACCGCCGTCGGCTGATTTTCCCATCACCGCGTCGGCGTTTGTTTCTAAAAACTCAAACGCCCGTTCGATAAATTTCGCCGGAAAAGTCGGGCTGTCCGTCCCAAACATCACGACTGCCGAATCCTTTTCCCGCGTAAAAGCGAATTCAAAAGCGGCGGACATTCTCGCGCCCAAATCTGTCCCGCGCTGTTCGACGAGAATGTTTTCAGATTGCAGAATGTTTTCCAAAACGATTTTTTGGTCAACCGGCGAATATGCTAAAATCGTCTTTTTGCAAACGGTTTTCGCTTTATTTTCCGCGTCGCGCAGAAAGGCGGCGGCGAGTCCGGCGCATTCGGCGGGCGACAAAAACGGTTGGAGACGAGTTTTAACCGTTCCGGCAACCGGCACTTTCGCCATAATTATAATTACTCGTTTCATCTTGAACGACAGTTAAGCAGTTGAAATATATGGAATGATAGAAACAGCATTTTACCGAATAAACAGCGAACAGTTAATAGTGTAAAGCGAATAACACCGGGAGCGTAACTATTCGTTTTTCACTATTAACTGTTCGCTGCTAATCAAAGAAAACAAGCCGCGAAAAAATTTATGCCATTAGACACTAAATCAGCCGTGCGCCAAAGATACGGCGCGGAGTGCGGCGAACCCGAAAGCGATTGCCGTTAAGGAAAATTTATGAGTTATTACAACGAAGAAGACTTGAATCGTTTCGGCGAAATCGGCAAATCGCGCCCCGATTTGTTTGAAAAATTTATGGCTTGGTATCAAGCCTGTCAGGAAGACGGCGCGTTGTCAAAACGCGAAAAGGCTTTAATCGGTTTGGCGGTTGCCGTTACAATTCAATGTCCGTATTGCATTGACGCTTTCACCAACTCGGCTCTGGAAAGCGGCTCGAATATGGAGCAGATGACCGAAGCGATACATTTAGCATCGGCGATTCGCGGCGGCGCGAGTCTGATTCACGGCATCCAATCGCACAACGCGCACGATAAAGTTTCGATGTGAAATTTAGTCCTTCGTCATTTGTCATTAGTCATTTGCTATTTGGAAACGGCGACGGCAGCAAAGATGCGAAGGACAAATGACAAATGACAAATGACAAATACAGCAGTTCAAATTACCAGGAACGGAAAATCACCTTTTCCGACTTCGCCGACGAGTTTTGACGAAAAACTGGCGGCGCACAATCTCGAACTGCGGGCGGCGGCGATTGATATTTTGCAGGTCAACGTCGGCAAACTCTGCAATCAGGCGTGCAAGCATTGCCACGTTGACGCTTCGCCGATTCGGACGGAAATAATGCGGCGCGAAACCGTCGAAGATTGTCTGAACGCTTTGCGGAAATATAAAATTCCGACGCTCGACATCACCGGCGGCGCACCGGAACTCATCCCGGATTTCCGCTATTTTGTAATGGAAGCCAAAAAGACGGGCGCGAAAGTTATCGTGCGGCATAATCTGACCGTAATGTTTGAAAACGGGCAGGAAGATTTGCCCGAATTTTTCGCGGAGAACGAGGTCGAAGTCGTTTCGAGTCTGCCGTATTTTCTGCCGACGCAGACCGACGCGCAGCGCGGCACGGGCGTTTTTGATAAATCAATCGAAGCTCTCAAAAAATTAAACGCGGTTGGCTACGGAACTGCCGAAAAGTTAATTTTGAATCTCGTTTATAATCCGGTCGGCGCGTTTCTGCCGCCTTCTCAAACAGCCGTCGAAGCCGATTTCAAACGCGAACTGCAAACACGCTACGAGGTTGTTTTCAATAATCTTTTCACGATTACCAATATGCCGATTGCGCGTTATCTCGATTGGCTGAGGCGTTCAAAAAATGAAGAATCTTATATGCGGAAACTGGTCAGTGCGTTTAATCCGGCGACTGTTGCAGGCTTGATGTGCCGCAATTTAATCAGCATTGATTGGACGGGAAAACTGTTTGACTGCGATTTTAATCAAATGCTCGACTTAAATGTCGAAAGCAGTCTGCCGCAAACTATCGCCGATTTTAATCCTGAAAAATTCGCCGGACGGCAGATTGCGACCGCCAATCATTGTTTCGGCTGCACCGCCGGAAGCGGTTCGAGCTGCGGCGGAACTGTTAGTTGAAATTCAATAAGGCAAATAATTACAGCCAACTATTTGAAGTCCGGGCGCGATCCATTTTCTGCAAATTTAAATATTACGGTCGAGAGGCGGACAGTAGTTCACCTCTCAACCGTGGTATTAATGTTTAATTAAGCACGTCAACAAAAGTTTTGATGTATTTGGAAAAGTTCGGAGTCCAAACTTTGTTCTGCCCGCGGAACGCGGCGGCAACCCGCTCAAGCGTGGACTCTGAACACGGTGCAAAATCGTCCGAAACTTTTGCTTATGCCGAATTGTGCTGAATCAGTATTTCGGAACTGACGAATCAATTTCATCAGACCAAGCCGTGATACCGCCTTTCAAATTTATCAGTTTTCCCGTAAAACCGTTTTCCTTTAACGCGGCAATCGCTTTCGCGCTGCGTCCGCCCGCTTTGCAATGAATGATTGCCGTGCGCGACGAATCAATTTCTTTGGCGCGTTTGACGACTTCGCCGAGCGGAATCAGTTTCGTCTGCGGAATTTTGGCGATTTCGACCTCAAACGGTTCGCGCACATCAATAATTTGAACTTCGCTGTTCGTTTTAATCAAATCGTTTAATTCCGTCGCCGTGATTTCTTCTAAAACGGATGTTTCGGTCGGCTGATTCAATCCGCAAAACGCTTCGTAATCAATCAATTCCTTAATCGTCGGATTCGTTCCGCAAATCGGACAATCGGGATTTTTCTTGAGTTTCAGTTCACGGAATTTCATTTTCCAAGCGTCGAAAAGCAGCAGACGATTCAACAAAATTCCTTCCGCGCCCAAAATTACTTTGATAACTTCGTTCGCCTGAATCGTGCCGACGATGCCGGGCAGAACGCCCAACACGCCGCCTTCCGCGCAACTCGGAACTAAACCCGGCGGCGGCGGTTCGGGATACAGACAGCGATAACACGCGCCTTTTTCCGCCCAAAAGACGCTCGCCTGTCCTTCAAAACGGAAAATCGAACCATAGACGTTCGGCTTGCCGGTCAAAACGCAAGCGTCATTGACCAGATAACGAGTTTGAAAATTGTCCGTGCCGTCAACAATCACGTCGTAATCCTTAAATAATTCGAGCGCGTTTTCCCGTGTCAGCATCGTTTCAAACGCTTCGATTTTCACGTTCGGATTGATGTCGTTCAAACGGTCTTTCGCCGACGCGATTTTCGGTCGCCCGACATCCTTCGTGCCGTGAATAATCTGCCGCTGCAAATTCGATTCGTCAACGACATCGAAATCAACCAAGCCGAGCGTTCCGATTCCCGCCGCCGCCAAATATAAACCCAAAGGTGAACCAAGTCCGCCCGTGCCAATCATCAAAACACGCGCCGCTTTTAATTTTCTTTGTCCTTCCAACCCGACTTCCGGCAAAATCAGATGCCGCGAATAACGCGCAATTTCTTCATTGCTCAGATTCGGCAAATCGTTGGTTGCCCGCGCTTCCGCCGCGAGATTTCCGCCCGCGATTGACGGCACAATCAAAATTTCACTGCCGCCTTTTACTGCGGTTTCGAGTCCGTCCAAATCACGAATATCTTCATCGCCGACATAGACGTTGACGAAATTTCGCAAAACTCCGGCATCGTTGTAAAGATGCTTTTTCAAATCGGCGTGCGTCGTCGTTAATTTTTCCAACGCTTCGCCCGCCGTCGCTGCTTCGACTTCGATTTCCGATTGTCCGCCCGCGAATTGTCGCAAAGGTGTCGGAATTATGATAGTTACTGCCATAATTTTCTCCTAGAACTTTTTTAACCACATAGAAACATAGAAAACATAGAATCAAATTTAGGACTTACGCAAGCTAACCAATTTTCAACGACTTGAGCGAATCAAGTGAACAGCTAAATCCCTTGTTTTCAGCATTGCGTCATTTAGCTGGCGAAAGTCCTAAAATCTTACAAGTATTCTGTCTTCCCTATGTTTTCTATGTTCCGATGTGGTTAATCTCCATCTTTTCTTCATTAAATTTCGAGCGGTCGTTTTCCATTTCCCACGCTCGCACATCAGCCGCTTTACCGCTTTCGACCGATACGATGATGTAAGTCCAAACCGGCAGCGCGTGGTCTAAATCGAACTGCGAAGGACGCGCCGGATGGTCTGGATGCGAATGATAATAGCCGACGACATCGAGTTTCTGCGACCGCGCATATTTTTCCGCTCTCAAAACATCCTTCGGCGTAATCAAAACGCGATTGTGCTGTTCTGATTCCGCCATCGCATTTTCCATCGGCAGCAGTTCGACGACCGATTTTTCAACGTCAGCGGCGAAATGTCCGATCAGCATTCCGCCACACTCAGACGGATAAGTCCGCTCCCCGTGCGCCTCAATTTGCCTGATTAATTTCTCGATTATTAAAACCATAGTTTGTTACCAATGGATAACTGATAATGGATAACTGATAATGTTCGGTTCATTGAATTATCAATTATCCATTATTAGTTATCCATTAAAAGTGCCTTTCCAACATCGCCGACAATATCTTTGATGTCTTCGATGCCGACCGGGATTCGCACTAAATCAGAATCCGATTTACGCTTCGTCCCAAAAATTTTCGTTCAGATATTTGCCGCCGCCGTCGCAGAGAATCGTAACAATAACCGCCTCTTCTTTTAATTCTCGCGCCATGCGAAGCGCGGCAAAAACATTTGCGCCCGCGCTGACACCGACGAATAAACCTTCTTCGTGTGCCAATCGTCGCGTCATACTTTGCGCGTCTTCGGTCGCCACTTCGACGTTTTCATCAGCAATTTTCGCGTCGTAGATTCCCGGCACAATCGCCGTTTCAAGATGTTTCATTCCTTCAAGTCCGTGCAGCGGCGAGTCGGGCTGCATCGAAATCACCTGAACATTCGGGTTAAATTCCTTCAGCCTTCTGGCTGTCCCGATAAATGTTCCCGTCGTCCCCAGACCGGCGATAAAGTGCGTGATTCGCCCGTTTGTCTGTCGCCAGATTTCCGGCGCGGTCGTCGCGTAATGCGCTTTCCAATTGGCTTCGTTGTTATATTGGTCGGGATAAAAATAGCGGTCGGGAAATTTTCGGGCGAGTTCTTTCGCCACGATTTGTGCGCCGTCCGTGCCTTGCATTTGGTCGGTTTCGATGATGCTTGCACCGTAAAGTTTTAAGATTCGCTTGCGTTCGGCACTCGCATTTTTTGGCAAAGTCAAAGTAACTTTGTAACCACGCGCCGCGCCAATCATCGCGTAGGCGATTCCCGTGTTGCCGCTCGTCGCGTCGAGTATCGTTTTCCCTTTCGTCAGTTCGCCCGATTGTTCGCCCGCCAGAATCATCGCCAGAGCCGCGCGGTCTTTGACCGAACCGCCCGGATTTAAGAATTCGGCTTTCGCAAAGATTTCAATATTTTCAGGTAAATCCTTCGTAACCGTTCGCAGCCGAATCAGAGCCGTGCTGCCGATTGAGGCTTCTAAAAATGATTGTTCAATTTCCTGCGCCCGAAAACCCGTTTCAACTTTTGTTTCTTTTACTGCTGTCTGCATTTCGTTTCAATTATTTTTCAGAAAGAAAATCGGTCGTGAATTCTTTTATTTGAGCTTTCACGACCGACCGGGTAATTTTAATTTAAGCGTTTCATATTTTCACATTTTCACGCCGAATTTCAGCCGATGTTTTTTGCGACAGCAACAACTATTTTGATTTTTAAGCCGAATTTTGTTCATATTTGAATCTTTACAAAAAAGTCTATATTCTGAATTTAGAAAATCCGCCGCCGTTTGTCAAACGACAATCGGACGCGCGAATGTTAAAATGTTTTTACCACTCTTCAAGGTGTTGAAGGTTTAATTTTATGATTGAAGAAACTGTTTTAATCGAAAAGTTTGTTGCCAAAAAGAAAAAGGAACGCCTGAAAAAACCCGATTGGCTGAAAATCCGCGTCGGCGACCCGACCAATCAAAATAAAGTTTTGGCGTTGATTGACGGTTTGAATCTGCACACGGTTTGTCAGGAAGCGCGTTGTCCGAACATTTTTGAATGCTGGACGGACAAGACGGCGACGTTTATGCTCGGCGGCGACACTTGCACCCGCCATTGCGGATTTTGCGCCGTCAACAAAGGCAAACCGATGGATTTAGACCCGGAAGAACCGCGCCACGTCGCCGAAGCCGTCGGACATCTCGGACTCGAACACGCCGTTATCACATCGGTCAATCGTGATGATTTAGCCGATGGCGGCGCAGCGCATTGGGCGGAAACGATTCGCAAAGTTCACGAGATGAATCCAAAATGCCGCGTCGAAGTTTTGATTCCTGATTTTCAGGGAAACGAAGACGCGCTCAACACGGTTCTTGCCGCGCGTCCCGAAGTTTTGAATCACAATACGGAAACCATCGCCCGACTTTACCGTCGCGTTCGTCCCGACGCGAAATATCAGCAGACTTTAACGCTGCTCGAACGCGCCGCGTTTTATCGAGATACGCAGTTTCCGCGAATGAAAACGAAAAGCGGAATTATGGCTGGCTTGGGCGAAACCTTTGAAGAAGTCGTCGCACTAATGAAGGATTTGCGCTCGGTTTCCTGCGACATTATGACCATCGGGCAATATCTTCAACCTTACGAAAAACGTCTGCCCGTCGAACGCTACGTAACGCCCGAAGAATTCGCCGAATGGAAGCAAGTCGGTTTGAGTTTAGGCTTCAAGCACGTCGAATCTTCGCCGCTCACGCGCAGTTCCTATCACGCCCGACAGCAGAGCGAATCGGACGCGCAAAGCGCGGTGAGCAATGTTGTTTCGATTAACGGGTAAAAAATTAATCGCGTGAAAATACTTGAAACCGAACGCACAATCATTCGTGAAATTACGACAGATGATGCCGAATTTATTCTCGATTTGCTGAATCAGCCGTCGTTTATTAAATACATCGGCGACCGGAATGTGTGAAACATCGAACAAGCGTGTAATTATATCGAAAGTCGTTTTATTAAAAGCTATCGGTAATTTGGCTTCGGGATGTGGGCGGTTGAATTGAAGGAAACGGGCGCGGCGATTGGGATTTGCGGCTTTGTCAAACGCGATTCGCTGCCGGATGCGAACATTGGTTTCGCGTTTCTGCCGCGGTTTGAAGGCAGAGGTTTCGCGCTCGAATCAGCCGTCGGCGCGATGAAATACGGCAGGGGAAAATTGAACCTCAAGCGCGTTCTCGCCATCACTTCACCGGACAACGAAAAATCCGGCAGGCTGCTCGGAAAACTCGGTTTCAAATTCGAGCGGTTGATGACTTTTCCTGACGATGCCGAAGAACTCAAATTATTTTCGTGGAACGCAAACTAAACTAACGGGAACGGCGTTCCTCCAAAATCCGCCCGACTTCGTGCAGGTTGACGCTTTTCGCCCGCAGCAAAATCAAAAAATGAAACAGCAAATCGGCGGCTTCGTTTTTGAATAATTCCGCGTCGTCGTCTTTGGCTTCAATCACTAATTCGACGGCTTCTTCGCCGACTTTCTGGGCGATTTTGTTAATTCCGGCGGCGAAAAGTTTCGACGTATAAGATTTTTCCGACGGATTTTCTCGTCTGTCTCGAATCGTTTTTTCAAGTTCAGACAAAAAATTTTCCGCTTCGTTTTTTTCGCCAAAGCAGGTTTCCGCGCCCGTATGACAAACCGCGCCCGCCGGATTTGCTTTGATTAAAAGCGTGTCGGCATCGCAGTCAAGCAAAATTTCTTTCACTTCAAGAAAATTTCCGCTCGTCTCGCCCTTCGTCCAAAGCGTCTGCCGCGAGCGCGAAAAAAAAGTCGCTTTGCCCGACGCTTGCGTCGCTGCCAACGCTTCGGCGTTCAGAAAGGCGAGCATCAAAACTTTGCCCGTCGTCGCGTCCTGCACAATCGCCGGAACTAAACCGTCGGCGTATTTTTTGAAATCGAGTTCCATATTTTTTTTTGCCACAGAGAACGCCGAGTTCACAGAGAGAATCAAGCAAAGTAACCGAAAAGACGAAAAATAAAAAGTAAAGTCATCCTGCAAATCTTCTTTAAATTCTCTGTGAACTCGGTGTTCTCGGTGGCTAAATCTCTTCAAATTCTAACTTCGATACTGCATCCGCGCAGATAATTTTTCAGCGTCGGAATTTCGATTTCCCGAAAGTGAAAAATGCTGGCGGCAAGCGCGGCATCGGCTTTTCCGCTCGTAAAAACTTCCGTGAAATGTTCGGCGTTGCCCGCGCCGCCCGAAGCGATGACGGGAACATTAACCGCTTCGGAAACGCGCCGCGTCAATCCGATTTCAAAACCGCTTTTCGTGCCGTCGGCGTTCATCGAAGTCAAAAGAATTTCGCCCGCGCCCAAGTCAACGCCTTTCCGCGCCCATTCAATTGCGTCTAAATCAGTTTCAATGCGCCCGCCGTTCAAAAAGACTTTCCAATTTTCGCCGATTTTTTTCGCATCAATCGCTAAAACAACACATTGCGAGCCGAAGTTCTTTGCCGTATCAGATAAAATCTGCGGATTTTTGACCGCCGAAGTATTGATCGAAACTTTGTCCGCGCCCGAATCGAGTAAAACTTCGATGTCTTCAATCGTGTTGATACCGCCGCCGACCGTGAACGGAATATCAATTTCCGCCGCGATTCTTCGCACCAAATCGCTGAAAGTTCGGCGTTTTTCGTTCGTCGCCGTGATGTCGAGAAAAACCAATTCGTCCGCGCCCTGTGCGCTGTAAAGTTTGCCGAGTTCGACGGCATCGCCCGCGTCGCGCAAGTTCAAAAAGTTCGTTCCTTTGACCGTGCGCCCGTCTTTGACATCGAGACACGGAATGATTCTTTTCGCCAGCATTATTCTAAAAATTTTAACAGGATGGACAGGATAAACAGGATAAAAATATTTTCAATTTTTCCCTTTGCTTCATCCTGTTTATCCTGTTTATCCTGTCAATTTTTATCTTCTGCAAATTGTCTGAGTTCGCTCAATTTTATTTTGCCTTCGTAAATCGCCTTGCCGACAATTGCGCCCGCGCAGCCGATTTTTTCCAGTTCGTATAAATCTTCGAGCGAAGAAACGCCGCCTGACGCGATGAGTTTTAATTCCGGCGACTGCGCCAAAATTTTCCCGTAAAGCGCGTTTGAACTGCCCTGCAAAAGTCCGTCCTTAGCAATATCGGTAACGAAAACCTGTGACACGCCTTTCGCCGAATAATCTTTTAAAAACGGCAAAATTTCGATTTCCGTTTCCGTCTGCCAGCCGTTTATCGCCAGTTTTTCGCCTTTGACATCCGCGCCGAGCAAAATCCGTTCGCCGCCGTATTTACCGAGCCACGCGAAAAACTTTTCCGCGTCTTTGACGGCGACGCTGCCGATGCCCGCCATCTTTGCGCCCGCGTCGAAAACCGATTGAATATCCGCGTCGCTTTTAATGCCGCCACCGAAATCTATCGTCAGATTCGTGTTTCGGGCGATAGTTTCCAAAACTTTCAGATTGGTAATTTTCCCGTTTTTCGCACCGTCCAAATCAACGATGTGCAGACGTTTCAATCCGGCGTTTTCAAATTCGCGGGCGACTTCCAAAGGATTTTCGCGGTAAATTTTCTTATCGCTGAAATTGCCTTGCGAAAGACGAACGCATTTGCCGTCAATCAAATCAATCGCGGGAATTATCTCAATCATATCTTTAAAAAATTCTCCAAAATTTTCGCGCCGATTTTGCCTGATTTTTCCGCGTGAAACTGCACGGCATAAAAGTTTTGATAATTGACGGCGGCGGAAAATTTCACGCCGTAATCACACGCCGCAATCGTTTCGTTTCCGGTTTCGACGTAGAAGCTGTGAACGAAATAAACGTAAGAATTTTCATTGATTCCCGCGAATAAATTCGACTTCAAATCAAAGATATTATTCCAACCCATTTGCGGAATTTTCAGTTTGCCGGACGCGAACTTTCGCACCCGATACGGCAAAATTCCGAGACATTTCGTTTCGTTTTCGTCGGACGATTCGCACAAAAGCTGCATTCCGAGACAAATGCCCAAAACCGGCTGCGTCAGATTTTTTATCGTTTCGTCCAAGTTTCTTTCACGCAAAAACCGCATCGCCGACGATGCTTCGCCGACACCGGGGAAAATGATTTTATCCGCCGACTTCAATGTTTCCGCGTCGTCAGTCAGAATCGGCTCGATGCCCAAACGATTCAGAGCGTTTTTCACCGATTCGACGTTTCCGGCGTTGTATTTGACGATGGCGACTTTCATAAAATTCCTTTGGTCGAAGGCAAAGCGTCGCTTGCAGCATCGCGTTTGACCGCCATTTTAACTGCTTTGGCAAAGGCTTTGAAAATCGCTTCGATTTTGTGATGTTCGTTCGCGCCTTCCGCTTTGATGTTCAGATTGCACTGTGCCTTGTCGGAAAACGATTTGAAAAAGTGGAAAAACATTTCCGTCGGCATCTCGCCGATTTTCTCGCGCTTGAAATCGGCTTCCCAAACAACCCAATTCCTGCCGCCGAAATCAACCGCGACTTGCGCCAGACAATCGTCCATCGGCAAGCAGAATCCGTAGCGTTCCATTCCGCGTTTGTCGGTCAAAGCGAGCGCAAACGCTTCGCCGAGCGTGATGGCGACATCTTCAATCGTGTGATGTTCGTCAATGTGCAAATCACCGCTTGCCGCGATTTTCAAATCGAGATTGCCGTGCCGCGAAAGCTGTTCTAACATATGGTCGAAAAAGGAAATTCCCGTCGAGATGTCAGATTTTCCGCCGCCGTCCAAATTTAATTCGACGGAAATTTCTGTTTCCTTTGTCGTGCGCCGGTGAAAAATTTTGCGCGGCGGAAGTTTCAGAAATTCGTAAATTTCCCGCCAGTTTTCCGCGATAAAAACGTCGTCGGTTTCATCAATTCGGAAATTCGGATTGCTGATGAAAATCGCTTTCGCGCCCAAATTTTTCGCCAACTGAACATCGGTTTCGCGGTCGCCGATGACGAAGGAGTTTTTCAAATCGTAATCGCCCGCAAAGTATTCGGTCAGCATTCCGGTCTGCGGTTTGCGCGTCGGTTTGTTTTCGGCTTCAAATGAGCGGTCAATGCAGATTTTTGAAAAAATAATCGCTTCGTTTTCCATAATTTGCAGCAGAAAATTCTGCACCGGAAAAAATGTCGTTTCGGGAAAACTCGCCGTTCCCAAACCGTCCTGATTCGACACCATCACGAGTTCGTAGTCGAGTTCGCGGGCGATTTTGCCGAGATAAGTCAGCACCTGCGGCAGAAATTTCAGCTTCTCGAACGAATCAATCTGAAAATCTTCCGGCTCTTTTATCAGCGTTCCGTCACGGTCAATAAACAAAACTTTTTTCATATTTTTCTCAATGCTTTTAACAAACTCTCATTTTCAGCGGACGTTCCAATCGTAATTCGCAAACAGCCAGCGCACAATTCGACGCTGCTGCGATTTCGCACGACGATTTTTTCGGCGAGCAAATAACGATAAATCCTTTCCGCGTCCGAAGTTTTCACCAAAACGAAATTTGCATCGGTCGGATAAAGTTTTTCGACGAGCGAAATTGCCGATAAATTTTTAATCAATCGCTCGCGTTCGGACACGATTTCCGCAATCGTCTTTTTCACGGTTTCGTAATTTTTCAACGCCTCTAAAATCGCTTCCTGCGCGATTTGGCTGACGTTATACGGCGGCTTGACGCGATTGAAAGTTGCAATCGTTTCCGCATTCGCAAACGCCAAACCGACGCGCAAACCAGCCAAGCCCCAGGCTTTTGAAAACGTCTGCAAAACGACGAGATTTTTGAAATGGTTGATTTCGCCAATCAAAGATTTTTCCGGCGAAAAATGAATATATGCCTCGTCAACAACGATTATTCCGGCGAACATTTCGGCTAACTTCAAAATTTCTTCACGCGGAAACGAATTGCCCGTCGGATTGTTCGGCGAACAGACAAAAAGCAGTTTCGTGTTAGCGTCAATCGCGTTTTCAATCGCCGGAAAATCGAGCCGAAAGTCTGCGGTCAGATTAGCGCGTCTAATCGAAATATCGTTGATTTCCGCCGAAACTTCATACATTCCGTAAGTCGGCGGGCAAATCAAAACATTGTCCGTGCGCGGTTCGCAAAAAATTCTGAACAGCAAATCAATCGCTTCGTCGCTGCCGTTGCCGACGAAAATCTCCGACGCATTGACATCGTTTATTTCAGCGATTTTCGCTTTAATTTCCGTTTGCAATGGGTCTGGATAACGGTTGTAATTTTCCGGCAAAGGCGAGCCGAAACTGTTTTCATTGGCATCGAGAAAAATCTGCGCCGCGCCGCTAAACTCTTTGCGAGCGGACGAATACGGCGTGAGGCGTTTGATGTTTTCACGAACGATATCTACTAATTTGAAAGCCATAATTTTTTGCCGCCGAGGACCCGGAGAACACAGAGATTTTTCTACATTGAAATGATTTTGTTCTTCTCTGTGAACTCTGTGTTCTCTGTGGCTAATTGTTTTAAACGAACCGAAACGGCGTTTTTGTGCGCCTGCAACTGTTCGGCTTCCGCCATCAGTTCGACGGTTTTGCCGAGATTTCGGATTCCGGTTTCGGTCAATCTTTGAAACGTGATTTTTTTGACGAAACTATCTAAAGAAACGCCGCTGTAACTTCGCGCGTAGCCGCCGGTCGGCAGCGTGTGGTTCGTGCCGGAAGCGTAATCGCCCGCCGACTCGCACGAATAATTGCCGATGAAAACCGAACCGGCGTTGACGATTCGTTCGGCGATTTCGTCGGCGTTTTCAATCGCTAAAATTAAATGCTCGGCGGCGTATTCGTTTAATAATTCGACGGCTTCGTCCGCGTTTTCGACTAAAATCGCCTTCGAGTTTTCCAAGGCTTTGGCGGCGATATTTTTGCGCGGCAAAACTTCGAGTTGTCTTTCAACTTCTGCTAAAGTTTCCGCGATGACGGTTTCGCTCGTCGTTACCAGCACGACCTGACTGTCAACGCCGTGTTCGGCTTGCGATAATAAATCGGCGGCGACGAACGCCGGAACGCTCGATTCGTCGGCGAAAACCGCCACTTCCGAAGGTCCGGCGGGCATATCAATCGCCGTTCCGGTTTTGGAAACTTGCTGTTTCGCTTCGGTTACGAACTGGTTGCCGGGACCGAAAATTTTATAAACTTTGGGAACGGTTTTCGTGCCGAAAGCCATCGCGCCGACGGCTTGCGCTCCGCCGATTTTGAAAACTTTCGTCGCGCCGCACAGCCTCGCCGCGTATAAAGTCGCTTCGTTGACTTTGCCGTTTTTGGCGGGCGGCGAACATAAAATTATTTCCCGGCAGCCCGCGAGTTTGGCGGGAACGGCGAGCATCAAAACGGTCGAAAAAAGCGGCGCGGTTCCGGCGGGAATATACAAGCCGACTTTTTCGACCGCGACCGATTTGCGCCAGCAGAAAACGCCTTCCGTCGTTTCGATGACTGTCGGTTTTTCCGCTTGCGCCGCGTGAAATTTTTCGATATTGGCTTTCGCCGCGCTGATTGCCTCTTTTAATTCGGCGGAAATTTTCGCTTCGGCTTCGGCAAATTCCGCTTCGGAAACGAGAAAATCGTCGAGTTCGACTTTATCGAAATGGCGGGCGCAATGCTTCAAAGCCGCGTCGCCGTGCGCTTTGACATCTTTCAAGATATTCGCCACCGTGCGCTCAAGAAAAATCGTATCGAGCGTCGGACG